>DATETD010000238.1:0-12465 GCA_035283885.1 Rhodocyclaceae bacterium | reverse complement strand
CGGTCGTTTATCGGCGAGCAAGCCAGGAGCAAAGGGTTGACTATCGAAATCGACCTCGGTTCGGTTCCCGTCTGGCTGCGCGGCGATTCGACCCGGTTGCGTCAGGCACTGCTCAATTATGCGGGCAATGCGCTGAAATTTACCGCACAAGGCGTAATCGTCTTGCGCGCCATACTTCTGGAGGATAACGGCGACGATGTGCTGGTGCGTTTCGAAGTGCAGGATACCGGGATCGGCATCGCCGCCGACAAATTGCCCTGCTTGTTCCAGGCGTTCGAGCAGGCGGATGTTTCGACCTCGCGCAAATACGGTGGCACCGGACTGGGGCTGGCGATCACCCGCCGTTTGGCGAAATTGATGGGCGGCGAAGCCGACGCCCTCAGCACGCCGGGAAGCGGCAGTCTATTTTGGCTCACGGCGCGACTCGGTCGCGGTCGCGGCGTTATGCCGAGTCCCGTGTTTGAGAAGGAAACGGATGTCGAGAAGACGCTGCGCCTGTGCTGCGCCGGCGCACGGCTGCTGCTGGTCGAGGATGTCGATATCAATCGCGAGGTGGCGCTGGAGCTTTTGCATTCGGTCGGGCTAAGCGCCGACGCCGTCGAGAACGGCGTCGAAGCCGTGGCACAGGCGAAGGCGCAAAACTACGACTTGGTGCTGATGGACATGCAAATGCCGGAGATGGATGGCGCCGAGGCTGCACGCACGATGCGCCTGCTGCCGGGCTGGGAAACGACACCGATCTTGGCGATGACGGCCAACGCTTTCGACGACGATTGGCGCGCCTGCGAACGGGCCGGCATGAACGATTTCATCACCAAGCCAGTGAATCCTAAGGTTTTCTTTGCGACTTTGCTGAAGTGGTTGCGGCAGTCGACAGAGGTTGCCGCGCCGCCGCAGAGGGATGCGGCTCCGGCGGCAGCCGTCGCGGTCAAGCCGGGAGCGCCGGATGCGGCTGCGGTGGTTTTATCGGATTTACCCGGCATCGATACGGCGATTGGGCTGGTCTATACGCAAGGGAAAATCCCTTTCTACGTACGCTTGCTCAAAAAGTTTCGCGATCGCTATCGAGCGGGCTTCGTGGATGAATTTCGTGCGCTGCGAGAGGCGAACCAGTGGCCGACCGCCATACGAATGGCGCATACCGTCAGAGGTTCGTCGCAGGCGATCGGCGCGACGCATTTGGGCTGGCTTGCCGGCGAACTCGAGCGAGCGGCGATAGGGCATGAGATCGATCGGGTCGTGGCGATCGAAGGCGAGATCGATCGGGAGTTCGCCCTGGTTATGAGCGGATTGATGCGCCTTGAACAGAGCGAGGAGCAGGCGGCGACGGCGGCGGCGATGGTCGATTCCAATGTGCGTCGCGAGATGCTGGATCGCTTCGTCAAGCTATTGAAAGAACGCGATACCGCCGCTGTGGCATTGGTGGATGAATTCGATCGCGCCATGAAAGATGTAGGCGTCGATGAAAGCTTGCTCGCCGATATCCGCCGCGCGGTGACGTGCTATGACTTCGGCAGGGCTTTGCAGCAACTCGGCGCTTGTCTCGATGTATTGAAAGGGTGTGTCAAATGAATAAAGCCGAGCGCGATACGATTTTGGTCGTCGACGATGTGCCGGAAAATATCGGTATGCTTGCCGACATTCTTGGGGCCGACTACCGGGTCATTTTTGCATGCAATGGCCGCGATGCGCTGGCGGAGGCGCTGACGCAGCCGTCGCCGAGCCTGATTCTGCTGGATAAAATGATGCCGGGTGTGGACGGTTACGAGGTGTGTCGCCGGTTGAAGGCCGATTTACGCACGCAGTGCATTCCAGTAATTTTTCTGACGGCGCAAAGCGACGTCAGCAATGAGGAGTTTGGGCTGAAACTCGGCGCCGTCGATTACCTGCACAAGCCTTGCCATCCCGCCATCGTGCGCCAGCGGGTGCGCATTCATCTTGAATTGCATAATCAGCGTCGCGTGCTTGAGGATAGGGTGCGCGAGCGAACTCGAGAACTCGAGGAAACGCAATTCGAAATCGTGCGCCGTTTGGCGCGTGCGGGGGAATATCGCGACAACGAAACCGGCATGCATGTAATACGCATGAGCCAGTACTGTCATCGGCTGGCGCTGGCTTACGGTATCCCTTCGAAGCAGGCCGAATTGCTGCTGCACGCTGCGCCGATGCACGATATCGGCAAGATCGGCATTCCCGATCGTATTTTGCTCAAGTCCGGAAAATTGGACGATGTGGAGTGGGCCGCGATGCAGCGTCATGCGGAGATCGGCGCCGAGATTATCGGTTATCACTCGTCGGCGTTGATTGCGATGGCGCGTAACGTGGCGCTCACGCATCACGAACGATGGGATGGCAAGGGATATCCGAACGGTCTTGTCGGTGAGGCGATTCCAATCGAAGGGCGCATTGCCGCGATCTGCGATGTCTATGACGCTCTCACTAGCGTCCGCCCCTACAAGAAAGCCTGGACTTCCGAGGATGCGGTCGATTTCATCGTCGGCGAGTCGGGCAAGGCGTTCGATCCCATCTTGGTCGAGCTGCTCGTCGGCATGGTGACGGAGTATGCAAAAATCCGTGCGCGTTACTCCGACGATCCTGTTCATACCGTTCAATGCTGAAAGGGTGCGATATGTCTAATCCGGCCACGGTAATGATCGTCGACGACGACGAATTGATGCGCATGCTGTTGGAGGATGCGTTGGGCGATGCGTATCGAGTCGTCGCCGTCGACGGCGGCGATGCCTGTTTGGCGGCCTGCGTGCAAGCGCGGCCCGACCTGATCTTGCTCGATGTCGACATGCCGGATATGGACGGCTACGAGACGTGTCGTCGGATACGGGCGAACGACAGCGCGGCGCCTCCCGTGATTTTCGTCTCCGGTCGGGATTGCCTGCAGGATAGGCTGCAAGGGTATGACGCGGGAGGCGAGGACTACATCCTGAAGCCGATCGAACCGGAAGAGTTGGCGACCAAGGTCGCGCTACGCCTCAAGGCGGTCGAGGATAAGGCGCAGATGAGGCTGATGATCGATTACGCCAGCAGCACGGCGATGACGGCGATGAGCAGCATGGGCGAAATGGGCATCTTGTTGCAGGCGTTGCAGCGTTTCAACGATTGTTCCTCTCTGAACGCCTTGGCGGAAGCGGTGCTGAAGGCGCTGGTGGACTATTCCTTAAGCGGCTTGGTGCGGCTGCGGACGCCGCAAGGCGTGGCGATGTTTTCCACTCAGGGCGCGGTCTCGCCGATCGAACTGTCGATTATCGAGCAGGTTGCGGCGATGGGTCGTCTCGTCGAATATCGCTCGCGTATGTCGATAAGTTACGAACATGTTACGTTGCTGATCAGCAACGCCCCGCAGGACGACGACGAGCGGCGCGGTCGTTTGCGCGATCATCTTGCCGTGCTGACCGAAGGCGCAGAGGTGCGCGCGTTGGCCATTCATCGCGACAATGTCGTCGAGCGGGCTGTCTTGCACGCCAGCCGCGCTCTCAATCGCATCGACCAGTCGCAACGCGAAGTCCGCGTCGCCACGAGTCTGGCTTTACAGGGGATGAGCGATCGGTTGGAGCATGCTTACGTTAGCGTGGCGTTGAGCGATAGCCAGGAGCGCTATATGGCGCGGATTGTCGAGTGCGGCATCGAGAATGTACGGCGCGCATTCTTGCCCGAGACCGACGTTCAGCAGCAACTGACCGCCATCGTCAATGAATTGAAAAGCGTCGTGCGGTGTTGAGGGGGCGACGGCGTATTTCTGCAAAGTCTTGAAACTCGGCGCTGGCGGGACGGTATGTGCGGCAAGCTTTTTAAGGCAATCGGCACGAGGTGTTTGTCATGATGGGCCGATTGTAGGTAGCAAAACCAACAATTTTTCAATAGTTCGATTTTATCTACCTGATTTACAACCGTAAATATATTGGCACTAACTTTGCTTGAATCAGGGGTATGGCACATGAGCACGAATTTCGGATTGTAATCAACGACACCACCTTGCGCGACGGCGAGCAGTCGGCGGGGGTGGCGTTCAGTCTCGACGAAAAATTGGACATCGCGTGTCGGCTGGATGCGCTGGGTGTGCCCGAACTGGAAATCGGCATCCCGGCGATGGGCGAGGTCGAGCGCGAGAGCATACGCGCGGTGGCTGCGCTGGGCTTGGCGGCGCGGTTGATGGTGTGGAGTCGGATGAGTCGCGACGATATCGCGTCGGCGGCGAATCTCGGCGCGCATTTGATCGATATTTCCGTTCCGGCGTCTTATAAGCATTTGCGCTCCAAGTTGCGCAAAGATCGGGCGTGGTTGTTGCAGTCGTTGGACGAGCATGTGCGTTTGGCGCGCGATCTGGGATTCGACGTCGGCGTCGGCGCGGAAGACGCTTCGCGCGGCGATCCGAGCTTGCTCGCGGCGATCGCCGAGACGGCGCAACGGGCCGGGGCGCGGCGCATACGCTTTGCCGACACCTTGGGCGTGCTCGATCCCTTCGCTACGTTCGAGCGTATCGCCGCGTTGCGCGCGGTATGCGATTTAGAAATAGAAATGCATGCGCACGACGATTTGGGCATGGCGACGGCGAATACCTTGGCGGCGGTCAAGGCGGGTGCTACGCATTTGAACACCACCGTCAATGGCCTAGGCGAACGCTCCGGCAATGCGCCGCTGGAGGAAGTCGTAGTCGGTTTGCATGTTTGCCATCGCATCGACACCGGTATCGATCTGAAAGGTTTCGCCGAACTGTCGCAACGGGTCGCCGTGGCGTCGGGTCGTCCGCTCGCATGGCAAAAAAGCATCGTCGGCGAGGGGGCGTTTACTCACGAGGCCGGGATTCATGTCGATGGTTTGTTGAAAGACCCGACGAATTACCAAGGCTTCGACCCCGCCTTGGTCGGTCGCCGCCATCGCGTCGTTTTGGGCAAGCATTCCGGCGCGCGCGCGGTGCAGTACGTGATGGCCGATTTGGGCCATCCGCTGAGCGAACTCGCGGCGCGCGAGTTATTGCAGCGCCTGCGCGAGTTTGTCGCCCACGAAAAGCGTCCGCCGTCGGATGCCGATTTGCTCGATTTAATAGGAGTCTGTCGATGAGTCGCGAACTTTCCACTCTGCTACCTCTGCATGCGGACTTAGCCGCCGAATCGGGTTTATGGGGATTGCTCAAGGAGGATTTGAGTTGCGTGTTCGCACGCGATCCGGCGGCGCGCTCGCGGCTTGAAGTCGTGCTGACCTATCCTGGGCTGCATGCGATTATGTTCCATCGTTTTGCGCATGCCCTATGGCTTCATGGTTGGCGTTTCGCCGCGCGCTGGCTGGCGTATTTCGGGCGCATGTTGACTAATGTCGATATCCATCCGGGAGCGGCGATCGGGCGGCGCTTTTTCATCGATCATGGCGCCGGGGTGGTGATCGGCGAGACGGCGGAAATCGGCGACGATTGCACCTTGTATCACGGCGTCACCTTGGGCGGTACGACATGGAATAAGGGTAAGCGCCATCCGACCTTGGGCGCGGGCGTGGTGATCGGCGCCGGGGCCAAGGTTCTCGGCGCGATTACGATCGGCGATGGCGCGCGCATCGGCGCGAATTCGGTGGTGATTAAAGAAGTGCCGACGGGACGCACGGCGATCGGCATCCCGGCGCGCTTGGTCGGCGAGCGGGCGTCGGGACCGACTGCGGTCACGGTCGGCGCCGCAGGCATGCAGATCAATTTGGATCATCATTTGATTCCCGATCCGGTCGGTAAGGCGATTCAATGCTTGTTGGATCGGATCGATAGTTTGGAGGCGAGTGTGCGGGAGTTGCGCGGCGCGCCGCCATCGCCGGTCGCAAACGCCGCCGTGTGTGCGTCTTGCGCCGCCGGCGATCTGTGTTGCGAGGAGCATCGTCATGGCTGAGAGCGTGGATTTGCTGAAATTGGGAAGCGAGGCGCTGTATTTCGAGGAGCCGTGCGCGCCGGAGGTCGAAGCCTTGATCGCCGAAGCGTCGCATCATTACGGCGAGGATAGGGCCGAGCGTTGTTTGTTGCGCGCCTACTTCCTCGCGCCGGAACAGTTGTCGGTGTTGGTGGCGATGTATCGCTATTGGTTTTATCGTCATCGCTTGGAGGATGCGCTGGTGGTTGCCGAGCGCGCTTTGGAGGTCACCGCCCGCCGTCTGAGTTTGGTCGGCGGTTGGAGGAACTTCGGACGCGCTTCGCTCGGCGAGGCGGTGGTGCAGTCGATGGGACTATTGCGATTTCATTTATTGGCTTTGAAAGCCTCGGCGGTGGTGTTGCTGCGCTTGGGGCGCTTGGACGAGGCGCATCGACGTTTGAGCAAGATTGCGGAAATCGACGAACGCGACGCCTTAGGGGTTTCGTCGTTGTTGGAGGTGATTGCGGCCTGTCAGGCGCCGTAGTCCGATAAATTACTATTTGCATAGGAGCGTATCATGGGGTGCGAAGACGACAGCTTTGAAGACGATCTGGCCGATTTGAGTTCCGCCGAAGATTTTCTCGATTATTTCGGCATCGCGTTCGATGCGCGTATCGTTCAAGTCAATCGTTTGCATATTCTGCAGCGTTACCACGACTATTTGGCCAAGCAGGAGGCCGGCAAAACGCCGGACTACGCCGCCTATCGGACTTGGCTGGCGCGCGCTTACGAGGATTTCGTCGGATCGAGCGCGCAGCAAGAAAAGGTGTTTGCCGTATTTCAAAAGGCCGACGGCTCGTCCTTCGTTCCGCTGTCGTCGCTAACGGCGGCGACGACACATTCGTCGCTAATGGCGCCGATAACACATTCGTCGCCGCACGCGGATTGAGGCGATGCTGCCCCGGTGGGACTACGGCGATGCGGTGCGCGTGACGCGCAACGTGCGCAACGACGGCACCTTTCCCGGCGTCGATATCGGCCAATTGCTGGTGCGGCGCGGTCGTATCGGCTATGTGCGCAACGTCGGCACGTTTTTGCAAGACCAGATCATTTACTCGGTGCATTTCATCGACGAGGGGCGCGTGGTCGGTTGTCGCGAGGAGGAGCTGATCGGCGTCGACGATCCTTGGATCGAAAGCCGTTTCGAGGTGCGCCAGAAGGTGCGCGCCACGCGCGCGTTGGCGCTACGCGGCGAGGTGAAAGCGCCGCTCGGCAGTCGCGGCGAGATCCTCGATCTTGAGCGGTTCATGACGGGCGGCGGTGAGCCGACGGTGATCTATCACATCCATTTCGACTGTCTGCCGGGCGTGCCGCTGCAAGTGCCCGAAGGCGCGTTGGCGGCGTGGGAGCGTGGCGATGAATGAGGCGGGATTCGTATACCTTTCGCTTAAATTGGCCGATCGATTGTTCGGCAAGTCGCTCGAAGCGCTCGACGGCGACGAATTGCGCCGCGTCAACGTCGTCGCGGCCAGACAGTATGAAATCGAAACCTTGATTTTGACCACGCCGGAGGCAGCGAACGTGGCGCTGCCGCCGACGTCGATCGACGCCAATTTAATGGAAATCCGCGCGCGCTACGGCGATGGTGGCGATGGCGACGATTACCGCGCCGACTTGGATCGTCTCGGCTTGAATGAATCGGCGTTACGGCAAGCCATTCGGCGCGATAGGGTGGTCGAGGCGGTGTTGGAGCGCGTGGCGGCGCAGGCGACGGCGGTGAGCGACACCGAGATCGAAATTTTCTGGTTGATGCATAAAGATCGCTTTCGTCGCGCCGAAACCCGCCTACTCCGGCATATTCTGGTGACGATCGACGAGGGTTCGGCCGGCAGCGAGCGCCGGGTCGCCTATGACAAAGTTCAGACAATTCGGCTGCGCGTGCTCAAAAGTTCCAAGCGCTTCGCCGAACAGGCGCTCAAGCATTCGGAATGTCCGACGGCGATGAACGGCGGTTTGCTCGGCAACGTGCCGCGCGGCCAGCTTTATCCGGAACTCGAAGCGGCGGCGTTTTCGATGAGCGAAGACAGCTTATCCGAAATCGTCGAAACCGAACTGGGCTTCCATCTGTTGTATTGCGAAGCCATTCAAGCCGAACGGCAACTTCAACTCGACGAGGCGAGTCCGACAATACGCGAGCGCATCGAACGGCAGCGGCGCGATAGCTATCGGAAATCGTGGATCAAGGCCTTGCTCCGTCGGGAGAAGGCAGCAGTCGCTTAGGATTTGGCCGGCAACACTTCCCGGTTCGGGAAACACAAAAGTCGGCGCTGGCGAGACGGTTGGCTTATTCTTCTTCATCGCCCAGCCCAGCGCGGCGCGGTATCGTTTGTGGATCGCAGGTAATCGGGCGATAAATTTCCACTCGATCGCCGGGTTTAAGCGGCGCATCGAGCTTGACCAGACGTCCGAAGATCCCGACCTTTTGCGAAGCCAAATCGATCGTCGGAAACATTTTAAGGATGCTGGATTTATCGATGGCGGCTTGCACCGTACTCTGGTCGGGCACTTCGATGGTCAGCCAGATCTGATTGGAATGATCCGAGTAAGCGACGCCGATCTGCATGTTTCGTCTCCTGTGATAGATTATTTAACCGGTTCGAGCGCGACGCCTTTGCCGTTGCGCCCATAAACGCGCGGCTTGATATAGCTATCGATAATCGGCGTCGTCGAATTCATCAGCAATATGGCGAAAGCGACTCCTTCGGGGTAGCCGGCCCAGGTGCGAATGACATAGGTCAACACGCCGCAGCCGGCGCCGAAAATCAATTGTCCGTTCGGCGTATTCGGCGAGGTGACATAGTCGGTGGCGATGAAAAACGCCCCCAATATCGCCCCGCCGGAGAGCAGGTGCACGCCGACGTCCAGATAATGCGCCGGATCGATCGAATGAAGAATCGCCGCCGGTGCGGCGATGCCCGCGAGCATCGCAACGGGGATGCGCCAACTGATAATTCGCAGAAA
This sequence comes from Rhodocyclaceae bacterium, assembly GCA_035283885.1. Lineage (GTDB taxonomy): Bacteria > Pseudomonadota > Gammaproteobacteria > Burkholderiales > Rhodocyclaceae > DATETD01. The sequence continues at coordinate 3,607 of DATETD010000238.1, read as the reverse complement.
CATCATCGCAACGCCGCCTAAAGCGATCAGCCCTGCGGCGGTTTCGCCTAGACTGCCGGGACGGCTGCCGTACCAGCTTGGGCTTGGCGTATGGGCTAAGGATTGGATCAGATCGACGCCGCGCGACAGTTCGGTCTTGGCGAAACCGAGCACCGAGGCGCTGGCGACCGCATCGAAGGCGCTGGGAATGCCCTTGAGGGTAATCAGCAGTCCCTCCAGCGGGCCGGGAGCGCCGATGGAGAACAGCGGCAGCGGCGCGACCCAAGCGGTCATTTGCACCGGGAAGGAAATCAGCAGGGCGACGCGCGCCACCATGGCCGGATTGAATAAGTTCTGACCGAGTCCGCCGAAGACCTGCTTACCCAATATCGTGGCGAAAAGGCCGCCGAAAACGCCGATCCACCACGGCGCCCAGGGCGGTAAGGACAAGGCCAACAACCATCCGGTCAAGGCGGCCGAACCATCGAACAGTATGGGTAGCGCCTTACGACCCGAGAGACGGATGCAAAACGCTTCTCCCAGCATGGCGGCGCCGACGGTGAGGCTCCAGAGATAGATCGCCGGCCAGCCATAGAGCCAAAATCCGAACGCCGTCGCCGGCGCGAGCGCCAACATGACCGTCGCCATGATGCGGCGCGAACTATTCGTCGTTGTCGTATGCGGTGCGGCGACGGGAATTGCAGTGCCGAAATTCATGTTGGCTCCTTAATGGCATGATCGATGGCGTGAGCGATGGCCGCTTTGGCCTTGGCCGCGGCGCGTTCGGCTTTGCGCCGCTCCGCCGCTGCGGCCTTTTCTTTGGCTTCGCGTTCTAGCCTGAGCAATCGCGCTTCGGCAAGGCGTTTGGCGGCTTCGGTGCGCAGCTTGCTGCGTTCGCGCGTCGCCAATTCGCCTTTGGCGTGACTGAAATATTGAACCAGCGGAATATGCGAAGGGCAGACATAGGCGCAGCAGCCGCAGGAGATGCAATCGCTTAAATAAAAATCGACGGCGCCGTCCAAGTCGCCGGCGCGAATGCGCGCCGCCATCTCCAAGGGTTGCAGGCCCATGGGGCAGGCGCGGGAGCAGCTACCGCAGCGGATACACGGCCCGGCTTCCGGCACAAAGGCTTCGCGGGCGTCGAACGCGAGGATACCGCTAGCCCCTTTGACCAACGGCACTTTGCCGTGCAACAAGGGCGTGCCCATCATCGGCCCGCCGAGTATCAGTCGAGCGGGCGCTGCGTCGAGCCCGCAGAAGGCCAGCAGTTCGTCGACCCATACGCCTAAGGGCGCAAGCACGTTGCCGGGATTTTTTACCGCGCCGCCGTTGATCGTGACGATACGCTCCACCAGCGGTTGTCCCAGGCGGATGGCGCGATGCACGGCGGCGCAGGTGGATACGTTATGCACCAGCACCCCGACTTCGGCGGCGCGGGCGTCGGCGGGCACTTCCTTGCCGGTCAGCGTCTGGATCAGTTGTTTGTCCGAGCCCATCGGATAGCGCGCCGGCACCGGGCGGATTTCGACCTCCGGGTAGGCCGCCGCCGCCGTGCGCATCGCCGCGATGGCTTCGGGCTTATTGCTTTCGATGCCGACCAGCGCCTTGCGCGCGCCGATCGCATGCATGACGATGCGCGCGCCGTCGACGACCTGATGCGCGAAGTTGCGCATCACGCAGTCATCGCTCGATAAATACGGCTCGCATTCGCCGCCATTGACGATCAATGTACCGACGGCAAGACGTTTGCCTAAGGAGAATTTGACCGCCGCAGGAAACGTTGCACCGCCCAGACCGACGACGCCCGCCGCCGCCGTGAGTCGGGCGATTTCTTCGGGCGCCAGGGAGAATGGATCGGCGACGGGATGGCAGTCGATCCAGCGGTCTTGCAAATCGGAGGCTATGCTAATTGCCGTAAAGCTCAAGCCCGAAGGGTGAGGGGCCGTCACCTCGCCGATCGCCGTGACGACGCCCGATACCGGCGAATGGATCGGCGCCGAAATAGTGCCTTGAGCTTCGGCCAGCAGTTGTCCCTTGAGCACTTTTTGTCCGACCCATACGATGGGTCTGGCCGCGCCGCCGACGTGCTGATGCAGCGGCATATATAGACGCGCGGGCGGCGGCAATACTCTCAAAGGAACGTCGGCGGCGGGGCGTTTATGGTCGTCGGGATGGACGCCCCAGCGCGGTTCCTTGAAAATACGTTCGAAGAATCCCATAGCAATTTCCTCCTAGTTTCCCTGTTTCTTAGCTGACGGCGGGCTTAGGCCAAATCCAATGTTGCAGGCTGACGGGCGCCGGTGTCATCGACATCGCTTCCGTCGGGCAGCGGTCGACGCAGGCGGAGCAGCCGGTGCAGGCTTCGCGAATCACGTTATGAATTTGCTTGGCGGCGCCGACGATCGCGTCGGTCGGGCACGTCTTGATGCAGCGGCAGCAACCGATGCAGATATCCTCGGTGACATGGGCAACTTTCGGTCCGTCGTCGGCGAGCTGGGATAGGTCGAGCTTGATGCCCAGCTTGGCGGCGAGCGCTTCGGCCACCGCTTTGCCGCCCGGCGGGCACAGCGTCGGCGGCGCTTCGCCCTTGGCGAGCGCAGCGGCGGCCTGTGCGCAGCCGACATGGCCGCATTGGCCGCATTGCGAACCGGGCAGCATGGCTTGCAATTCGAGTTCGATCGGATTTTCTTCGACCGCGAGATAACGCGCGGCGGCGCCGAGTACGCCGCCCAGGGCGAGGCCCATGACAGTAAGGCTTCCGATTGCGATCAACATAGAGATCTCCTTGCGTGGGGATAGAAAATCAACTCGTGCCGATGCCCGAGAAACCCATGAACGCCATCGCCAATAGGCTGGCGACGATAAAGCCGATCGGCGGGCCGGCGAACAGGCGAGGAACATGGGCCAACGCCAAGCGCTCCCTCAATCCGGCGAAAATCACCATCACCAAGCTGTAACCCAGCGAAGAGGCGAAGGCGAACAGGGTGGATTGAATGAAGCTCATCTGTCCTTCAACCAGCAATAGGGCGACGCCGAGCACCGCGCAGTTGGTGGTAATCAGCGGCAGATAAATGCCGAGCATCTGAAAAAGCTCCGGCGACGCTTTGCGTATGGTCAATTCGGTAAATTGCACTGCGCTGGCGATAACCAAGATAAATGTGACGGTGCGTAGAAAGCCAAGTCCGTAGGCATCGAGCAGGTAGCGTTGAACCGCCCAGTCGGCCATCGACGACACCGTAATCACGAAGGTCGTCGCCAAGCCCATGCCCGCCGCCGTATCGATGCGCGTGGTCACGCCCATGAACGAGCACAGGCCGAGGAAGCGCGCCAGAATCACGTTATTCACCAGGGCTGCGCCTATCATCATCATGACGAATTCTTTCATGCTTTTCTCCTAAGCGATGCAATGGGTGTCGTCGGAGTTGTCCCGGCGCAGAAAGCGCGGCGCAAGCTCGCCGCGCGCGCGAAGTCGCCGCGCGCCGATACGCATGGCGATCAGGCCGACCAACAAGCCGGCGAAGGTCAGCATCATCGTCGTCGCGTCGTCTGCTTCCGCGCACTGCGAAAGACCGGCAAGCGTCAATGCCAACGCCAACGGCATGGCATAGGCGATCAGCGACGCCTTGAT
>DATETD010000237.1:0-4483 GCA_035283885.1 Rhodocyclaceae bacterium | reverse complement strand
CCGACCGGGCGCAACTTCCATGCCGTCGACGGCGACCTCCTGCCGACGCGCATCGGCTATGCGCTGGGTGCAGAACTCGCGGCCAAGGCCATGGCAAAGGCCAACGCCGCCACGGCAGGTTCGGAAGCGGTGATACTGTGGGCTTCCGACGCGGTGCGCGACGAAGGCGCAATGGTCGGCTTCTGCCTCGCGCTGCTCGGCGCGGAGCCGGTATGGAATGCACGCGGTATCGTTACCGATGTGCGCCTGCGCCCGAGCGTTGCGCGCCGCGACGCCATCGTCACCACCTCGGGCCTGTTCCGCGATCTGTATCCCAACCTGCTGAACCATATCGACCGCGCCGGACGGCTTGCGCTCGCCGCCTCGGCGCGCAAACTGCTCGCCGCCGAGCCGCATCTCGCGACGGCGCTGCACGCCGCGCTGACTCCATTGGGTGCGCCGGTCTATGGCGACGAAGACCCGGCGAGCAATCGTGTCGCCGCGCAATGGCTGCTTCGGCTAAAAGCCCTGCAACAACAAGGCCTGACCCCGACCGCCGCCGGTCATGCCGCCGCCTTGCGCATCTTCGGCGATGCGCCGGGCGCCTATAGCGCCGGCGTCAATCGCCTCGCCGAACGCTCGGGCGCCTGGCGCGAACGCGCAGAGCTGGGCCGCGTCTATCTGCGCCGCCTTGGCCATGCCTATGGTTTGGGCGAAAGCGGCGAGGCCGCCCATGCCGCCTTCGATACGGCGCTCTCGGGTGTGGCGCGCAGCTACCATGGCCGCGCCAGCAATCTGTATGGCCTGCTCGACAATAACGACGCCTTCGACTACCTCGGCGGCCTGTCGCTCGCGGTCGAAACCCTGACGGGGCGTCGTCCCGAGGCACTGATCCTGCAACACGCCGACCCGGCGCATGCGGCGGTCGAACCCCTGACCACGGCGCTGCTCTCCGAACTGCGCGGTCGCCATCTGAATCCCGAATGGCTCAAGCCGCTGATGCAGCACGGCTACGCCGGCGCGCGCACCATGGGCCAGGAGTTTCTCGAAAACCTCTGGGGCTGGCAGGTGACGCGGCCCGATCTGATCCAACAATGGGCCTGGGACGAAGTCAAAGCCACCTATTTCGACGACAATCGCCAGCTCGGTTTGCCGCAGTTCCTCGCCACGGGTCGCAATGCCCACGTCAAGGCGCAGATGCTGGCGATCTTTATGGTCGCCGCCGAACGCGGCTTCTGGCAAGCCGACGCCGCCACCATCCGCCGACTCGGCGGCGAACTCGCCCAACTGGTGGCGCGCGACGGTCTGCCCGGCAGCGGTCATACCGCGCCTAACCATCCGATGTGGCGCTGGCTGGCCCCACGTATCGACGCCGCCGCCGCGCAAAGCTTGGGCGTGGTGCTGGCGCGAGCACGCGGCGAAACGCCAAGCTATGCTAGCCCGCATGTCGCCGCTACACCTGCGCCTACGCCCGCTGCGTCGGCGCAGGCTCCAAGCGCGCCGCCGCCCGCCGAGCGCTATTTCGAACTGAGGCCCGAGCACCTTCAAGAGCCGAGCCTGCCGCTGATGTGGCTGATGCTGGGTGGCGGCCTGCTATTCGCCACCGGGCTGCGGCGCGGCTGGCGCTGATGCAAAGCTATCGATAAATCACTCCATAAAGGACGCCTATGAACGACTATTTGCACTTCTCCTGGCTGCATACCGCCGTGACCTGGCTGTTGACGCCCGCCCTGGCCGCCTTGCTTGCCGCATGCGCCGTCGCCGCCGTCGAAGCCGGGATTGCCTGCGGCGAGCGTTTCGCCGGCCTCAAACGCCTGCGCGCCGCCGGCGATATCGGCAGAATCCAGCAACTGGCGCGACGCCGTTTGGAGCGTAGCGACCTGCTGGCGCGCATTCCGCCGATGCTCGGCTTGATGGCTACCATCATCCCGCTCGGGCCGGGGCTGGCCGCGCTGGGTCAAGGCGACCCGGCCAAGCTCGCGGGCGCAGTCACGATCGCCTTCGACGCCACGGTGCTGGGTCTGGTCGCCGGCATCGCCGGGCTGGTGATCGGCAAGCTGCGCCGTCGCTGGTATGAAGAACTGTTGGAGAGTTTCGAATGACGCGCATATCCGCCCATCCCCGCCATCGGCTACGGCTGTATTCGCGCCTCGATGCGCGTTTCGACGATAGCGACGAAGACCCGCGCGCCAGTCTGGTCAATCTGGTCGATGTGATGCTGGTATTCGCCTGCGGCCTGCTCGCCGCGCTGAGCGCCAACAGCCAGCAGGCTTTGACCACGCCGCGCATCGTCGAGAAAGGCCGGCAAATCGAACGCCCGGCGACGGCGACGACACAGCGCGGCGCCGGTTACGACCGCGTCGGCGAAGTGTTCCGCGATCCCAAAACCGGCAAACTGGTGTTGATCGAACCGGCGCCGCAACCATGAAACTGGCCTGCCCCGCCCTATTGATCGCCGCGCCCGCTTCGGGCCACGGCAAAACCACGGTCACCGCCGCCTTGGCGCGTTTGCATACGCGGCTGGGACGCCGCGTGCGCGTGTTTAAATGCGGGCCGGATTTCCTCGATCCGCAAATCCATGCACTCGCCAGCGGCGCGCCCTGCGAAAACATCGACTTCCGCATGTGCGGCGAGGACGATGCGCGTCGGCGGCTGGCGCGCGCCGCCGCCGCAGCCGACTTAATCCTGGTCGAAGGCGTGATGGGTTTGCACGATGGCGAGCCCTCGTCCGCGCAACTGGCGCGCGCGCTTGGCCTGCCGATCCTGCCGATTCTGCTAGTCATCGATGCGGCGGCGATGGCCGGCAGCTTCGGCGCGGTCGTCTGGGGCCTGAAGCATTACCGCGACGGCGCGCCGATTGCCGCCGTGCTCGCCAACCGTGTCGGCAGCGCCTACCACGCCGAACTATGTCGCGCGAGCCTGCCCGAGGATATCGCTTGGCAGGGCGCTTTGCCGCGCGACGCCGACGCCGCGATGCCCGAGCGCCATCTTGGCCTATTGCCCGCCGCCGAAATCGCCGATCTCGATGCGCGCATCGACCGTATGGCCGACGCACTCGACGCCAGCGCCGCGACGTTGCCTGCGCCGGTCGATTTCAGCCTGCCACTAGCCGTCCCGCCAGCGCCGACTTTTGCGCCTCTGCTGGCCGGACGCACGATCGCGATCGCGCGCGATGCCGCGTTCTGCTTTATCTATCCGGCGAATCTCGAATGCCTCGAAGCGCTAGGCGCACGGCTGGTTTTCTTCTCGCCGTTGGTCGATGCCTTGCCGGATTGCGACGCGGTCTGGCTGCCGGGCGGCTATCCCGAACTGCACGGCGCGACGCTCGCCGCGAACCACGCGCTGGCCGACGCGCTGCGCGCGCATTGCGCCGCCGGCAAAGCGCTACTCGCCGAATGCGGCGGCATGATGGCCTGCTTCGACGCATTGATCGACGGCGACGGCGTACAACACGCCGGCTACGGCCTGCTGCCGGGCGTCAGCCGCATGCAACGCCAACTGGCCGGCCTCGGCATGCTCGCCGCCGAGCTGCCCGAAGGCGCGTTGCGCGGCCATACGTTTCACTACTCGCGCAGCGAAACGCCGCTTACGCCGCTGTGCGAGGCTCGGAAATCCACGGGACGCGGCGGCGAAGCCGTGTATCGCGTCGCGCGCCTGACTGCGTCGTATATGCACTTTTATTTTCCCGCCAACCCCGAAGCCGCCGCGCGGTTGTTGCTGCCATGACGGGCGTTAAGGCAGGGAAGTTTCATGACTCGACGATGCGCGTTATGCGGTATTGGAAAACCGTGGGCTGTTTCCTGATTTTTTTCATTCCGGTTTGGCGGCTAAGGCTTGTCATGTTTGAATGAATATCGAGTGATACGGAGAAAGTATTGCGTTTTTGCGAAAATGCTGAGATGATTCAGGCGTGGCGCATGCGGACTTGATTTGAAAGTCTGGGCGCAGAGGGGCGGAGAAAGGGCTTGTTGGGTTGAAAATGTTGGAATGTTAGATATGCCCCCGTACTCTTCCGTTTCAAACCATCCAAGGAGAAAGCATGAGCAGTAATCCATTCGTAGCCCCGAAAGCCAAAGTTGGCGACAGCGAATTGTCAGAGAATCTGATGGGCTATACACCGAAAGAGATCAAGAAGCTGTATTACAGGTCGTGCAATGTGACCGGGATCGCCGTGCTGTTAGTTCTTGGTGTCGTCGGACTAGCGGGTGTGATGCTTGGTGGAGAAATGGCAAACAAAATGCCTCTGCCCGTGTTGCTCACGTTTCTGGTGTTCTTCTGTGTTGCTGCTGTTGGCGCGTTCATGCGAACTTCATGGGGAAGGGTGTGTGGAATCATATCCTGTTGTTTCATGTTGTTTAGTATCCCTTTGGGGACGATTGTCGGAATCATCGGTTTGTTCGCTTTTATCAATGCAAAAGTGTTGTTTGGAACTGATCGAGTTACCCATAAGGAAATCAAATTCGCATTCAAGGAGCTTAAGCGTGCCGGCTCGTTTTGAAAGTTA
>DATETD010000236.1:0-2249 GCA_035283885.1 Rhodocyclaceae bacterium | reverse complement strand
AGCCGGTCGCGCGCCAAAGTCAAACTGCGCTCGTCGCGATCCCATAGGGCTAATGCGAACATGCCGACCGTGCGCGTAAGCGTCGCGGCGATGCCCCAGGCGTCGATGCATGCCAACATGGTTTCGGTGTCCGAGTGCCCGCGCCATTGTTGCGGCGCGCGCTGCGCCAAGTCGCGGCGTAAATCGAGATGATTGTAAATCTCGCCGTTGAATACGATTACATAACGCCCACTCGCCGACGACATCGGTTGATGCCCCGCCGCCGACAACTCGACCACCGACAAACGCCGATGCGCCAAGGCGACGCCGCACGCCTCGTCGAGCCAGACGCCGACATCGTCGGGGCCGCGCGAGGTTAAGGTATCCGCCATCTTGCGCGCATCTTCGCTGCGACACGTCCGATTCGACGCAATAAATCCCGTTAATCCGCACATACGCCCCTCTAGTCTCCCTCAAAACGCCTCGCTGCGCCGCCAATAGCGCGCAAAGCGCGGCTTGCCGTCGGGCGTCAAGGATTGATAGCGATAACTCACTACCGCGCCTAAGGGCGGCGGTCGTTCGCGCTCCGCCGCGCTCAAACCGCTGCCGAGACGAAAACGCTTGCCGTCGGGCATTTGCAGCAGCAAGGCGCCGACGTGCCCTTGAAAACGTCCTTTACCGGGCGTGTACCCCACCACGATCGCCTCGGCGTCCTGTTGCGGCTTGAACTTCAACAAGGCGTCATTGCGCCCGCTGACATAGACCGCATCGGCGCGATGCAGCATCAAACCCTCGCCGCCGGCTTGGACGATCTCGTCCAAGGCTTTTTTCAACGCCGCCGCATCCGGCACGCGAAACTGCGGAATCGCTTGCAACCAAGCGACATCGGTTCGGCGCACGAGAGCCTGGATACGTTCGATACGCTCGCTAAACGCTCCGGGCGCACCGGGCAATTCGAAAATACGGTAGCTCACGCGCCGCCAGTCGTCGTCCGCCGCAGGAGTAGTGCGCACAATGCCCGATAATTCGTCGAAACGTCCGCGCCCCAGCCACAACTCGCCGTCGAGCGCTTCGGGCGGCAAGGCGGCGGTGAACCATGCGGGGGCTGCGATACGCCGCCCACTACGGAAACGCAATTCGCGCCCATCCCAAAACGCGCGCACGCCATCGAGCTTTTCGCTGACCCAGTACAGCGACGGGTCGGCGCGAGCGGAGGCGTCGTATGTCTGCGCCAACACCATGTCGGGCGCAACGGCGGCGTGACTTGCCGCGCAGCAAATACCGCTCAGTGCGGCGAACGATGTCCAGCGTAGCCATTTATGCATATCGCGCCCAGGTTTTTCAAGAATGAGATGGAGATAGCGACGATATTATCGACGTTCGGCGACCATGGCGTAAACGCTTAGCGAAAAGTCGGCGCTGGCGGGACGGATGGCGGCTCGTCGTTAAAACGCCGCCATAGCCCATCCCATTCGTCCCGCATCGCTGCGTCTATCGGCAACGCCCGATGGCCCAATAAACGCCGATCCAAGCCCGTTCCTAGCGCTATGGACTCGAAAGCCGCTTTGGCGCACTGTTCAAGCACCGCCAATGACCAGGCGCCCCATTCGCCCCATTCGTCTTGCGCGCGGGCAAAGCGCGTCTGCGCCAGCACCGTATGCCAACGGCTCAGGCCGCATTTACGCAGGCTCAACGCATCTTCGCGATAGCCGATCAATATCTCGGGCAAGCACGCAAAGCGGCTGCTGCGATACGTCCTTAGCAATAAATCGTAGTCTTGCGCTTTGACCGCTTGTTCGGCATAGCCATACTGCTTGAACCACGCCGTACGCCCCATCCAAGTCGGATGCGCCAAATAGAATCCCGACCAAGGGCGCGCGCAGATGGCGACATGATCGAGCGCACCGGGGCGCTTGCCGAGTGCTTGTCCCGTCGCATCGAACACCATGCCGCCCGTGCCGAGCAGATCCACCTCGGGATGCGCTTGCAGAAAAGCCGCTTGCCGCTGCAAACGCTGCGGATAGCAGACGTCGTCGCCGTCGAAGCGCGCAAAATACTGGCCCCTCGCCATGCCGATCGCCTGATTCAAGCGTACCGCCAAGCCGCGATTCGCGCCATCGGCAAACCATCGTATCCGCGCGTCGTCGAATTGCGCCACGACCTGAGCCGTGGCGTCGGTCGAACCGTCGTCGAACAGGATCAATTCCCAGTCGCTCAAGGTTTGCTGTTGCAAGGAGCGCAAGGCCACGCCCAAAGTCGCAGCGACATTG
>DATETD010000235.1:0-3648 GCA_035283885.1 Rhodocyclaceae bacterium | reverse complement strand
CCGCCATGTCCGCCGCACCGCCCACCCTTCCTACTACCGCGCCGCCCGCCTGCGTGCAACGGCTGCTGGAAATGCTGGCAACCAGCGATGGCGGCAGCGAAGCGATGATAGATACTTGTCTATTCGAACTGCAGCGCACCGACTGGATTCCCAGCTTGCAGGCGGCGCGACTCAAGCTCAAGCAATTCGACTTTAACGGCGCCAAGGAAATACTCGCGCCCGGAGTGGGTTTCCGATGAAAAAATCGCTAGACGAATACGCTGCGCTGCAAAGTGAGCTTTCCGCCGCCCTGGCCGACATTCGCGATTTGAAGCACACCGTCATCGCACTGCGCGGCGAACTGGAAACCGCCCATGCGGACAAGCAGGCCATTTCGCGGCGCATCGCCCAAACGCATACGGCGGAAATAGCCCAGCTAAAGACCACCGTCGGCGTGCTGCGCGACGAACTGGAGCGGGCGCGCAACGAACGCGACAAGGCGATCCAACATGAACGCATGGTCGCAAGCCAGGAGATCCAGACGCTCAAAGCCACGGCCTCCGCGCTACGCGAGGAGCTGGAGAAGTTCCACGCCGACCGCGACCGCGCCATACAACGCGAACGTGCGGCGAATCGCAGCGAAATGCAGCAACTCAAAGCGACCGCCGCCGCGCTGCGCGACACGCTGGAGCAAACGCGCGCCGACACCGAAACCGCCGTGCGCAATGCCCTGGTTTCCGCCCAGAGCGAAATCGCTCAATTGCGTCAGACGATCGGCAGCTTGCGCGACTCGCTGGAATTAGCGCAAATCAATGCCGAAAGCACGATCCAACGCGAATTGTCGCTGTTTATCGACGAAAAGAATCAAATGAAAAACACGATTCAGGCATTGCGCGACCAACTCGACCGGCAGCATAATCAGCTATGCTCGCAAAGTGCGCATCCATGAAAGTCGGCGCTGGCGAGACGGATGCGAACATCGACTCGACGCTCGCCAGTCGTCGCTCAATCACCGGTAGATATTAATTATGATCCGATCCGATACCGAAACCGCCCCCGTCAAAAAAAAGCCCGCCAGCCGCGCGATAGACAATCAGCGCCGCTTGCGCCATGCCGAATTGCTGCTCGAAGTCACGCGCCGCATGGCGAGCTACGGCACGCTCGACGAGGTGTTGCAAGCCTTGGTCGAAATGACCACCACCGAGCTTAACGCCGAACGCGGCTCTTTGTTCCTCAACGATCCGGACAGCAACGAACTGTATTCGCGCGTCGCTCAGGGCAATATCCAGCGCGAAATCCGCATCCTCAACAGCAGTGGCGTCGCCGGCTACGTCTATACCTCGGGCGAGGCGCTGATTATTCACGACGCCTACGCCGACGACCGTTTCAACCGTTCGATCGACGAACAGACCGGCTTCACCACGCGCAATATCCTGTGCGTGCCGCTTAAAACCGTCAAAGGCGAAGTCATCGGCGTGGCGCAAACGCTGAATAAGCACAGCGGCAAGTTCACGCTTCAGGATCTCAGCCTGCTGGAGGCGATGACCAGCCAAGGCACCTTGGCCTTGCAAAGCGCGCAATTCATCGAGCGTATGCAGGCGATCCGCCGCCAGGAAATGGAGTTCATCGATGTCGTGTCCGAAGTCACGGCGGACATCAAGCTCGGCTCGCTGCTGCAAAAGGTCATGGGCGAAGCCACGCGACTGCTGAACGCCGAACGCTCCACCTTGTTCCTCAACGACGAAAAGACCCACGAACTCTGGTCGGAAGTCGGCCAGGGCTTGGAATCGATGCAGATTCGGCTGCCCAACCACCTCGGCATCGCCGGCGCGGTGTTCAATGCGGGCAAGTCGATCAATATTCCTTACGCCTATGCCGACCTACGGTTCAACCCGGCGTTCGACAAAAAAACCGGCTACTTCACGCGCTCGATACTCTGCGTGCCCATCATCAACAAGCATGGCAAAACCATCGGCGTGACGCAAGTATTGAACAAGCGCGGCGGGCCGTTCACCAGCGAAGACGAGTCGCGACTACGCGCATTCACCGCGCAAATCTCGATCGCGCTCGAAAACGCCAAGCTGTTCGCCGATGTGCAAAGCATGAAAAACTATAACGAAGCAATGCTGGAGTCGATGTCGAACGGCGTGATTACGCTCGACGACGCCGAGCGCATCGTCACCTGCAACGCCGCCGGACTGCGCATCCTCAAAGTCACGCCGCAACAGGTGCTGCAACACACCATCTCGGAATTCTTCGCCGGCGAGAACGCCTGGATACTCGATATGCTGAAACGCGTCGCCGAAACCCAGAGTCAGGAGTTGCTGATGGACGCCGAAATCCGCGTCCATGGCGAACCCGTCTCGGTCAATTTGACGCTGCAACCGCTACTGTCGTCCGAACAAAAACGCATCGGCACATTGATGCTATTGGAGAACATCTCCAATGAAAAGCGCTTGAAATCCACCATGTCGCGCTACATGGACCCCGGCATCGCCGATCAGATGCTCGCGGCGGGCGCGGAAATGCTCGGCGGCAAAAGCGTCAAGGCGACGGTGCTGTTCTCGGACGTGCGCAGCTTCACCACGATTACCGAACAACTCGGCGCGCAAGGCACGGTCGCCTTGCTGAACGAATACTTCAGCTTGATGGTCGACTGCATTCAGCGCGAGGAAGGCATGCTCGACAAATTTATCGGCGACGCGATCATGGCCGCGTTCGGCATCCCGGTCGGCCACGAAGACGACGCCGATCGCGCGGTGCGCGCCGCGATCGCCATGCTGCGCGAACTCGCGCTCTGGAATTCGACGCGCATCAAGGAAGGCAAGATGCCGGTCGATATCGGCATCGGCCTCAACACCGATAACGTCGTCTCGGGCAATATCGGCTCGAAAAAACGCATGGATTACACCATCATCGGCGACGGCGTCAATCTCGCGGCGCGACTCGAATCCGCATGCAAACAATACGGCGCGCATCTGCTGATCAGCGAGTTCACCTTCAAGGCGCTGCGCGGCACCTACTACTGCCGCGAACTCGACTTGGTGATCGTCAAAGGCAAAACCAAACCCGTAGCGATTTACGAGGTGATGGACTATCACAGCGAAGAAAGCTACCCGCAAATGAACGAAGCCATGCGTCATTTTCGCGTCGGCGTGCATCAATACCGCCAACAAAAATGGCATGACGCGCGGCGCGAATTCGCGGAAGTGCTGGCGATCAACGATCGCGACAAGGCCGCCAAACTGTATATCGACCGCTGCGACCACTTCAGCGCCGCACCGCCGGGTGCGGAATGGGATGGGGTGTGGGTGATGGAATCGAAATAAATGCCGATTTACTGCCGTGGCGTTGCTGGCGGTATCAATCAAAAAACTGCTTGGCGAAGCTGGCGATTGCCAAGCCGAGAATGGCGACCAACATCCATTTAACGAGGTTTAGCTTGCCCATGACTGTCAGTTCAAGTTCCCGCAGGTCGGCTAGTGCGCGAGTCCTACGCCGCCGCTGAGAAGCGCATTCACGCCAAACTACGTGTAGCCATTTGATTTATATCGTAGTTCTGGTGCCGAGGGCGGGACTTGAACCCGCAAGACTTGTTAGTCGGCAGATTTTAAGTCTGCTGTGTTTACCGATTTCACCACCCCGGCCAAGTCGGGCGCACCGCTCGAT
>DATETD010000234.1:0-9484 GCA_035283885.1 Rhodocyclaceae bacterium | reverse complement strand
GACCTGCACCGCCGCCCAACCGAGCGAGACCCACAAGCCGCCGCCGGGTGCGGCGATCGCCGGCAACAGGATCAAACACGGCACCACCGCGATATCCTGGAACAATAAGACACCCATCGTTTGCCGCCCCGAGCGCGAATGCAGTTCAAATCGTTCCGACAGCATTTTGGCGACGATCGCCGTCGACGACATCGCCACCGCGAGGCCGACGGCAATGCCTGCATTCGCGCTTTGACCGTACAACAGGCAGGTGGCCAGGCCGGCGCCCAAGGCCGTCGCCGCCGTCTGCGCCGCGCCCAGGCCGAACACCAGCGAACGCATCGTCTTCAGACGTTGCAGGCTGAATTCCAAGCCGATCGAGAACATCAGGAAGACGACGCCGAATTCGGCCAGCCGACCGACCTCGGTGCTCTCGCTCAACATCGCCAAGCCATGCGGCCCGAGCACGATGCCGATCGTCAAATACGCCAACATACTCGGCAGTTTCAGGCGACGCGCGACGGCCACCCCCAACACCGCCGCCGACAGCAACAGCAAGATCGTCAATAGATTCGAATTCATCGCGCAATAATAATGGAAAATAATGAGAATTCTGCGGCCGGCGCTGGAATAAGCTTGAACTTTCCGCCCCTGGCGCGCGCGCAGCGGATCGAAGTGGTCGCAGGCGAAGCCTGTTACAATCGCGTGCAATTTTTCTCCGAAAGCGCCGTCATGACCCCGCCCGAAATCCTTGGCATCCCGATCGAGTTTTTTCTGTTCGCTGCGACTTTGCTCGGCGTCGCACTACTGCACGGTCATACGCTTTACGTCGCGCTGACGGGATTCGCGGCGATCTCGCTGTACAAGATCCTCGTTACGGGCTTTGCCGCCGGTCCGGGCGTCGTCGGCTGGGGCGCGCATCTGGCGCACGAATGGGTGACGCTCGCCAATCTGTTTTGCCTGTTGATGGGCTTCGCGCTGCTGTCGCGCCATTTCGAAAAAAGCCATGTGCCGGTGATTCTGCCGAAATATCTGCCCGACGATTGGAAAGGCGGCTTCGTGCTGCTGATCATGGTGTTCGTCTTATCGAGTTTTCTCGACAATATCGCCGCCGCATTGATCGGCGGCGCGATGGCGCATCAGTTGTTCAAGGGCAAAGTGCATATCGGCTATCTGGCGGGGATCGTCGCCGCCTCGAACGCGGGCGGCTCGGGCAGCGTGGTCGGCGACACCACCACCACGATGATGTGGATCGCCGGCGTCTCGCCCTTGGCGGTGCTCCATGCCTACGTCGCCGCCTTTGTCGCGCTGATCTTTGTCGGTTTTTTCGCCGCCAAGCAACAACACGCCTACTCTCCAATCATCCGACACGCACATAAGCATACTCATATCGACTTACCACGTCTCGGGATCGTCGCCTTGATTTTGGCGGCGGCGATGGGAACCAATATTGCCGTCAACACTCACTTCCACGGCGCAGCCGACCATTTCCCGTACATCGGCGTCGCGGTGTGGCTCGCCTTGTTGGTCAGCGTGCCGCTACGCCGTCCCGACTGGGAGGTGCTGCCCGAAACCCTCAAAGGAACGATATTTCTGTTGTCTTTGGTCGCCTGCGCCTCGATGATGCCGGTCGAACGCCTACCGACGGCGTCGTGGCAAACCGCGTTCGGTCTCGGCTTCGTCTCCGCGGTGTTCGACAATATCCCGCTGACGGCGCTCGCGTTGAAGCAAGGCGGCTACGACTGGGGCTTTCTCGCCTACGCCGTCGGCTTCGGCGGCTCGATGATCTGGTTCGGCTCGTCGGCGGGCGTCGCGTTATCGACGATGTTCCCCGAAGCGCGCTCCGTCGGTCTGTGGCTCAAGCACGGCTGGCACGTCACCGCCGCTTATGTCATCGGCCTCTTCACCCTGCTCGCCGTGCTCGGTTGGCATCCCGAAGCGCCCAAAACACCACCAGCGCCGGCGCCAATCCCGCCCGCCGTGGTTCAACCGATCGCGCCCTAAGCCAAACGCGCCCAAACGCGCGAGCCGTCCCGTCAGCGCCGACTTTCATCACCTGTCTTTTTGCTACCCTTACCGTTTATTATGACCGAATCCACATCAGCCCCCGCCACCGCTTCCCACGACGAAAACCATCTAATCGCCGAACGTCGCGAAAAACTCGCGCACTGGCGGCGCAGCGGCGCGGCCTTCCCCAACGACTTCTCGCGCGAAAACCTCGCAGGCCGGCTCGACGAGTTGTATAACGAAAAATCGCGCGAAGAACTCGAAGCCATGCCGATCAGCGTCAAAATCGCCGGTCGCATTATGCTCAAGCGCGTGATGGGCAAGGCCAGCTTCGCCACTTTGCAAGACGTCTCGGGCCGCATCCAAATCTTCGTCAGCAACAACCACATCGGCGAAGACGCGCATAAGCTGTTCAAACAATGGGATATCGGCGATATCGTCGGCTGCGAAGGGGTATTGTTCAAGACCAAGACCGACGAACTCACGGTGCAATGCAGCTCGATTCGCCTCTTGACCAAATCCTTGCGTCCGCTGCCCGAAAAATTCCACGGCCTCGTCGACATCGAGCAGAAATACCGTCAGCGTTATGTCGATCTAATCACCAGCGAGCAAACGCGCTTCACCTTCGTTGCGCGCAGCCGCATGATTCAATCGATACGCAACTACATGATCCATCACGGCTTCCTCGAAGTCGAAACGCCGATGATGCACCCGATCCCCGGCGGCGCCAGCGCGCGGCCCTTCGTCACTCATCATAACGCGCTCGATATGGAATTGTTCTTGCGCATCGCGCCCGAACTGTATCTGAAGCGCCTGGTGGTCGGCGGTTTCGAGAAAGTGTTCGAAGTCAATCGCAATTTCCGCAACGAAGGCCTGTCGCCGCGCCACAATCCCGAATTCACCATGATGGAATTCTATGAAGCGTATAGCGACTACCGGCAACTGATGGATTTCACCGAGGGTCTGCTGCGCCATTCCGCACGCGAGGCGCTGGGCGTCGAAGTGTTCTCGTATCAAGGCCGGATACTCGATCTATCTAAACCGTTCGCGCGCCTGACCATCGTCGATGCGATCCATCAATTCAATCCGGGCTTTTCGCGCGAACAACTGGGCGATATCGATTGGCTGCGCAACAAACTGGTCGAGTTCAAGTACCCCGTCAAACCGACGATGGGCAAAGGCACCTTGCAACTCGCCTTGTTCGAAGAAACCACCGAAGCCGAACTCTGGGACCCGACCTACATCATCGACTATCCCGCCGAAGTCTCGCCGCTGGCGCGCCGCAACGACGCCAATCCCGAAATCACCGAGCGCTTCGAATTGTTCATCGTCGGTCGCGAAATCGCCAACGGCTTCTCCGAGCTTAACGACCCCGAAGACCAGGCCGCGCGCTTTCTCGAACAAGCCAAAGCCAAGGAAGCCGGCGACGAAGAGGCGATGTACTACGACGCCGACTTCATCCGCGCGCTCGAATACGGCCTACCGCCGACCGGCGGCTGCGGCATCGGCATCGACCGCCTCGTGATGCTGCTGACCGACTCGCCCTCGATCCGCGACGTGATTTTGTTCCCGCAAATGCGGCCCGAGTAAGCGTTTGGCTATCCGTATAAAAGTCGGCGCTGGCGGGACGGATACGCCGCATCGCTTAGGACGATGCCGATAGACGCGGCGCGGTGGACCTTCGCCGCCGACGGCACGCCCTACTCCACGCTCTACGACGACGTCTACCACGCGGCGGCGGGCGGCTTGGCGCAAGCGCGCCATGTATTCATTCAGGGCAATCGCTTGACGGAACGCTGGGCTGCCGGTCGCTCCGGCACATTTACGATCTTCGAAACCGGCTTCGGCATCGGCTTGAATTTTCTCGCCACTTGGCAGGCGTGGCACGCGCGGAAGATCGAAGACGATAATGCCGATCTGCATTTCGTTTCGGTCGAAAAGCACCCCTTTCGCCGCGACGACCTCGTGCGCGTACTCGCGCCGCTCGCCGCCGCCGAATCGAGCTTAACCCCCGCGATCGACGCACTGACGCAGCAGTGGCCGCCGCTCGCCGTCGGCGCGCATCGCCTGCGTTTCGACGCCGAGCGCATCAAGCTGACCTTGCTATGGGGCGATGCGCTCGACTGGCTCGCCGCGCAAGAATGCGATATCAATAATATCGACGCCATCTATCTCGACGGCTTCGCGCCCGCCAAAAACCCCGATCTTTGGTCGGACGCCGTGCTGACGCCACTCACACGCCGCTGTCGCCCCTGCGCCACGCTCGCCACCTGGAGCGTCGCAGGCGCCTTGCGCCGCCGCTTGCAGTCGCTCGGCTGGAAAACCGAACGCCGCCCAGGATTTGCGCATAAACGCGAGATGCTGACGGCGATTTTGCCGGCTTGACGCTATCCGCTATCGACGACTCGCGAACGACGTTCGATCCCACTTCGCAAAAGTCGGCGCTGGCGAGACGGCGGCGCATATCACGCATACACTCCCGCATTCCGCTCCGGGTAGCTCTCGTGTTCATCATCCAGCGTTGATGATCCGCAGTCAGGAAATAGTATGAGGCGAACAGTGGCTCCACCCGTTTGGACGCGAACCGGAGACGCAGACAGTCAGAACCTTGAAACCATCCGTTTTGCTCTTGGCGGATGAACACATGTCTTTCCACTGCGCCCTTCCGACCGAAAACAATGTCTTCGTTTTTAAGAACGTGGGACGAAAGGCGGTCGCGAGTTGCCGGGGAAATAAACTCCAATTTGTCGACCTTGATGCCACCGAAGCCGATATTGCGGACATTGATGACAGGAGTTCCGTTCTCCGTGTAATCGCTGGCCTTGAGTTGTGTGCCGAAAGGGCCAGTCTTCAATTCAGCTTCGCCCGATGCAACAAGCTCACCGACGGGAATGCGCGAATACTCGGCCACTTTCACGCTCCCAAAATCCCAGCTACATTCGCGGCGATGGTCTGCTCCGGCATCAAACCCACCGGACGCGCCAAAAGTTTGAGCGCCTCACAACGCACTTCTTCGGCAGAAATCGTCTCCACCAGTCCGAGGTCAAGTTCTTCCGAACGGCGCAGGGCTTCCTGAAGCCATGCTTCGGCGATACTCGTCGAGTCAGTCATGTTTGAGCTCAAGCGACTGGCACCGCACCGTCGGAAGCGCCAGCAATTGCAGGTCATTGGTCAGCAGCGTGGCATCAGGCAGTTTCAACCGGCGCTCGCGGCGCAAACGAATAGCCGTTTCGCGCACGGCGACATTCAGTTCGACGCGATGCAGCGGGGCCAACAATCCGCGCCACACAAGTTCATGTTCAGGCTGCATTTGTGGCCAAGAGAGCAGTTCTATTTCGCTGACCACCGAATAGGCGTAGGCGCCAACTGGCAGATCATGCGCAAGTTTGCGTTTTTGCAGGTGGATCAGAACATTGGTATCCAGCAGATATTTCATGGCCATTCCGTATCGCGAATCTGCCGCTGATAGGCCACGCCGTCTTCAGGAAAACCCGTTGAGACGCCGATGAACTTGGCCAAGTCACGGGCGGGATCTATCTCTGGCCAGGACGATGCGTCTGCGTGAACAGTTCCCAGGTTCGGCGCAGCCGGTTGCGGTGGGGTGTCCGGCAGCAGGATGACAAGCCGGGCTTCCTTTCCATAAAAATGGTGGTACTGCTCGGGCAGATGGATGTTGCCGTTCAAATCAATCGGCGCTTCAATTTCAATGGCTTGCATTGCGTTCTCCTTCATGACAACAACGATGCGACATTTTGCGCGATGCGGTTCTGTAACTCCAGCGCCTGGGTATTCAGCGCTTCCAGTTCCTCGTTCAACGTTTCGAGCTGTTCCTTGAAATCCTCGTCGCTGACTTCCTCGCCCGGCGCGACGCCGACGTAGCGGCCGGGGTTGAGCGACCAGCCTTGGGCTTCGATTTCGGCCATCGTCGCCGCCTTGCACAGGCCGGGTACATCACGGTAGGCCGGTCCGCTTTTTCCATACTGGCCGAAGACTTCCTTGAGTTTGGCCACCGTCTCGCCATCGCCGACTATTAGATCAAGCGCCTCGCCGCGATATTCGGCGGGGGCGATCCATTGCATAGTCAGGCAGTCTCGATAAGTTCCAAGCTGTTGTCGTAGGCGATTACGGTGGGCGACGACAGCAACCGTGCCTACGATCGGAACGAAGTACGCAGTTAAAGGCGGTGCAGTGTACTACGAAGAGAGAATTTGCATATGGAAGGCGCGCAAGCACGGCTCGACGCTCCATGAATGAATCCGCTGCGCGCCGTGTAGAAAGTCGGCGCTGGCGGGACGGATGCCGCCGCCAAGCTAGTCGCCGCGCCGCGCCGGTCGGAACTGCCGCACGTCGTCGTAATACGCGGGATTCTCGTTCTCCGCCGTCGCCCCCGGAATGCCGAGCAAGGGCAAGGGCCGCCACATGCGCGGGAACAAATCCTCATGCAGCAGACGCTGCGCCAGCAGTGCGTCGACGGCGGCGAAATCGCCTGCGTCGATCGCGCGCAAGTCGGCGGCGGCGACCGGCAGAAACAGCGCCTTGCCGCAGACGCCGATATACGGCGCGCGTAGAGCGTCGTGGCTCGCATGACCGAACAGCATAAATCGCGTGGTGTGCGGCAACTCCGCGCGCCGCATGACGAAAACTTCGCGCCAGCGATGCGCCGTCAGTTCGCGCCATACGTCGAGCTGGGTTCCGGCGACGACGACGCCGCATTCGTCGAATTGCGTCAGCGCGTCGCGCACCGCGCCGCGCGGGGCCGACGACGACGACAATGACGATTGCAAAATCTCCTGCATATGCCGCCGATTGATCGCCGCCTTGCTGCGCGGGAAATACAGCCAGATCAAAGCGTTGAATAGATCGTGCGCATTATCGGGCCGCGTCGCCACTTCGCCGCTACGGAATGCGCGCGCCTCATAGCCTTCGCAGCCTTCACAGCCTTCGTTGTTGGCGTCGGGCGCAACGAAGCGCAAAGGCTGGTCATCGCCCGTCGACAGTCCACGTTCGCGCACGACGCGGTTCAATGCGTCCATCGTCGGTGCAAGGCCGTCGGGGAACCACGATTGCATGAAAGCGGAAAGCGGATTGAGGCGCATGGTTCGGTTGCCGACGGCGCGAGAGCAGGCGATTTCTCCCCATCGCGGGAATCGGTTGGATTAAAAAAGGCGGGCAGTTTAGCGAAACGGCGCTGAAAATCCGCTGCCGACGCGCGCGAAATATTTTGTGTTGACAGCCGAAAAAATGCGGTCGATACTCTGCCGCAGCGCCGGTTATTGCATCGTTCCAAATCGATCGGCGATTTCGAAGTTGGGCTTGGAGTCGCTTATGCGTTGCTTGGGAAACGTTTTTGGCGTTGTCGGAAAGAGTCCTCTGCGTGCGGCTTCCCGTGCGGTTTCCTTATGGGCGCAGCGGTTTTTTGTTTTTATCGTTATAACCTTGGGGGTAAGTATGAATGCATCGGCAAGCACATCGATCACTTGGAAAGAGGAACTGCTGCTTCACGACAACAGTAAAACGATAATCGAAAGAACGCAGAAATTCGGCAACCGCCCTAGCCTCGACAGCAACGAAAGGATCGTGATCGAGGAACGCTGGGATTTCCAAATTCCCGGAACGAATAACAAGATATCCTGGTCGACAGGCTTCGCCAATCCGCCCGAAGCCAGCGGCTTGATGTTGATGCAAGTGAATTTCCTCGACGGCGTTCCCTATATCGCCAGTTCCCCGGCAGGCACCTTGTCCTATAACCACTGGGGCCGCCCCAATCCTCCCTATGTCTTCTTCAAATACGACGACAAAGACTGGCGCCGGATTCCGCTCGCCGACTTCCCGGCGGAATTTATCGAGTCCAATGTCGTCGTCGGCGGTCGCGCTAATCCCGAACAGCAAGCCGGCAAGACTCTCGCTATCGCCAAAGTCAAAGAGGCCAATCGTCCGCTCGACACCTATCTGCGGCAGATCGTGCGTCAGCCGATCACGCAGGGCGACGGCGTCTGGCTGTCGCCGGTGATGGTCTATGACGGCAAGGGAACCTGGGCCTCGCCCGGCGGCTTTACGGCGCCGGAACCGCCGCCATCGCGCCAGCCCGCGACAGTTGGCCGATAGACAAACAGGAGACTCCGGCCCGCCGGGGAAACATCGATTGAGGAACGAGGAAGGGGTAAGTCATGGTTACAACGGTCGAATATGCGCTGATGGCGGGGCACGCCTATATCAGCACCCGCAATGCCGCGAACACGATTCCGACGCCCGCTGGTTGGCAGGAATTTGCGCATACCAGCGGTAACGCCAGCGGTTTCGAAGCAGTATCGTTTTCGCGCACCGGCGCGACGGGCGCCAAGGAAATCGTTATTTCTTTAGCCGGCACCAATCAAGGCACGGATTGGTTCGCCAATTCGGGTTTGGGAACCGGCTACGGCTCGGATCAATTGCGCGAAGCCGCGCTGTACTATGCAAAGATCAAGGCGGCCAACCCCGGCGCGACGATCAGCTTCACCGGCCATTCGCTGGGTGGCGGCTTGGCTTCGCTGATGGGCGTGTTGTTCAATGAGAAGGCCGAAACTTTCGACGCCGCGCCGTTCGCCGCCTCGGCCAGCAGTTCGATTCAGGCCGATTTGCGCAGCTATCTGGCGTCGCACGGCTTTGCGACGGGCGCAGCGGTGAATAATCTGAATGGGTTTACCACGCTGGCCGCGCGCGAAGCCAATGTGCATGGCACTTACGTCAAGGGCGAGGCGCTCGAACTGATACCGCTGGTGTCGCGCATCGGCAGCCAGACGGTGCTGAATCACGGCGCGCCGGATTTGAGCGGCGCGGTCAATCTGCATTCACAGGCGCTCTTGGTCGCCTTTTTGCAAAACCCGTCGTTCCAAGCCGTCACTCATAAGATCCCCGATGCGGTGCGCATGGCGACCGACGCCAATCTGTTCGGCGCCAATACCGGCGTGAATAATCCGGTGACCGGATTCGTCGAGCAATTGGTGCGCCATCAGTCTGGAATTTACAACTCCACCACCGGCGCAACGGTGCTGGCTGCCGACAAAATGCTGGATCGTTACACGACCGACTTGCAAAAAGTGGCTCAGGACGGCGGTTTGACGCTGAGCAATAATAACGTCACTAAGACGCTGACCGCGTTTGCGATGCAAATGTACTACGAAAACCCCGCGGCGGCATCGAATACGAAAACCTTGTTCGATACTGCCGGCGTCAGTGCGGGCGGCCTGCATTTCAACGTCAAGGACGTCGCCACGAGCCTGACGAGCGCCAAAGGCTACACGCTGTATTTCGGCAATTATCTATCGAGCTTGCCCGCCGACGAAAAATCGGCGATCGCGGCGCAGTTGCCGAATATGAGCCAATGGTATGTCCAGTCCGGAGCGAACGCGATGAATGCATCGGCAGCCGGAACGACAGGCGGAGCTTTCATGCTGGGCAATAGCGGCGCCGACATCTTGATCGGTAGTTCCGGCGCCGACCTGCTGTATGGCGGCGGCGG
>DATETD010000233.1:0-6016 GCA_035283885.1 Rhodocyclaceae bacterium | reverse complement strand
CGATATGACCGATGCGATCGTCGCCAATTATCACGACAATCATCTGGACTGCCTGGTGTGCTTAGGCGGCGGCGGCACCATCAAGAATGCGCTGCGCCTCAAGCAACGCGGTTTGAACGTGATCACCCTGCCTAAGACCATCGATAACGATATCGCCGGCACCGACATCACCTTCGGCTTCGACACCGCGCTCGGCATCGCCACCGAGGCGATCGACCGGCTGCACAGCACCGCGCATAGCCATCACCGCATCATCGTGGTCGAAATCATGGGGCATCGCGCCGGCTGGCTGGCGCTGGGCGCGGGCATCGCGGGCGGCGCGAACGTGGTGCTGATTCCCGAAATTCCCTACAACGTCGACAGCGTCGCCGAAGCGATCCGCGAACGCGCGCGCGGCGGCAAATCCTTCTCGATCGTTGCGGTAGCCGAAGGGGCGATTAGCGTGCAGGAACATGCGCAACAACTCGCCGCGAGCGAAAAGAAGGCGAAAGCCGAAACGAAGGAGAAAGAAAAGCACAAGAAGGATAAGGACAAAGATGCGCCAAAAAACGACAAAAGCGACAAAAGCGAGAAGAACGACGATGGCGAAGAAAGCCTCAACGAGCTGATCTATGCCGACCGCACTTTGCGTCTCGCCAAGGATCTCGAAGCCTTGACCGGCCTCGAAGCGCGCGTCACCATCCTCGGTCACTTGCAACGCGGCGGCACGCCGTCCGCCGCCGACCGCATCCTCGCCACCAGCCTAGGCACCGCCTGCGCCGAGCTGATCCACGCAGGCCAATTCGGCGCCATGGTCGCCGCCAAAGGCGACAGCACCCGCCCGGTGCCGCTCGAAGAGGTCGCCGGCAAAGTCAAAACCGTGCCGCTCGATCATCCGTGGATACTCACCGGACGACGCATCGGCACCAATTTAGGCGATTGAGTTTTAACCACCGGTCCACGAAAAGCACGAAAGACACGAACAAAAACAATAGGTTGCGCCAGAAACCCATTCACTCATCGGGTGAGCGCCAAACTGCCGATATGTATTTGATCCTTTTCGTGCTTTTCGTGTACTTCGTGGACAACTGCTTTTTCTAGGATAACCACCACCGTGATACACCGCTCCGACTACACCCCGCCGTCCTGGCTGATCGACACCGTCGAACTGAATATCGACATCCATAACGACTACACCTTGGTCAATGCGCGTCTCGCGTGCCGCATCAATCCCGCCGTCAGCGGCAGGCAGGCGCTGACGCTCGACGGCGAAGAACTCGAAACCTTGAAGCTCAAGCTCGACCAGCGCGAGCTCGACGCCGCCGACTACCGTATCGAAAACAATCGGCTGACGCTGAACGATTTGCCGGATGCATTTACGCTCGAAACCCAGGTGCGCATCCATCCCGAGACCAACACCCATCTCTCGGGCCTGTACCGCAGCCAAAACGGTTTCTTCACCCAATGCGAAGCGCAAGGATTCCGCCGCATCACCTGGTTTATGGATCGGCCCGACATCATGGCCTGCTATACCGTGACGATACAGGCCGAAAGGGACGCCTTTCCCACCTTATTATCCAACGGCCATCGCATCGCACAAGGCGAGATCGGCGCGGGCCGTCATTGGGCCACTTGGCAAGATCCGTTCAAAAAGCCCTGCTATCTGTTCGCCTTGGTCGCGGCGAAGCTCGACGTTTTACACGACGAATTCGTCACGCGCTCGGGCCGCCGCGTCGAACTCGGCGTCTATGTCGAACCCGGCAAGCTCGACCAATCGGCGCATGCGATGAGCGCGCTGAAAAAATCGATGGAATGGGACGAAAAAGCCTTCGGCCTCGAATGCGATCTCGATAACTACATGATCGTCGCCGTCGGCGATTTCAACTCGGGCGCAATGGAAAACAAGGGTCTCAACATCTTCAATACGCGCTACGTGCTCGCACGCCCCGACACCGCGACCGATACCGACTTCATCAACATCGACCGCGTGGTCGCGCACGAATATTTCCACAACTGGACCGGCAACCGCGTCACCTGCCGCGACTGGTTCCAGCTCTCGCTGAAAGAAGGCCTGACGGTATTCCGCGACCAGGAGTTCGGCGCCGATGTGCATAATCGCGCCACCAGTCGCATCCAGGAAGTGCGCGGCCTGCGCGCCGCGCAGTTCCCCGAAGACGCCGGGCCGATGGCGCATCCGGTGCGGCCCGACAGCTATGTCGAAATCGGCAACTTCTACACCGCCACCGTCTATGAAAAAGGCGCGGAAGTAGTGCGCATGATACGCACCCTGATCGGCCATGACAGCTTCCTGCGCGGCATGCAAGTGTACTTCTCGCGTCATGACGGACAAGCGGTAACCTGCGACGATTTCGTCGCCGCGATGGCCGACGCCTCGGGTTTCGACTTTGCGCCGTTTATGCCGTGGTACGCCGAGCCCGGCACGCCGCGCATCGTCGCGCGCGGCGACTACGACGCCGCGAATCGACGCTATACCCTGCATCTGCAACAAAGCTGCGAAGCGCTGCAACGCCGGCAAGCGCCGCGCCTGATCCCGGTCGCCGTCGGCCTGGTCGGCCCGGACGGCGAGGATTTTCCGCTACGATTGGCCGACGATCCGACATCGACGCAGCCCAGCGCCACGCGCTTGCTGCTGCTGCGCGAAGCCGAACAAAGCTTCGTCTTCGAAGCGATTCCCGCTCAACCGACGCCTTCCCTGCTGCGCGACTTTTCCGCGCCGGCGATCCTGATCGGCGACAGCTCGGACGCCGATCTGGCGCATCTGCTCGCGCACGATAGCGACCCGTTCAACCGCTGGGAAGCCGGTCAGCAACTGTTCAATCGCCTGATCCTACGCGCCACGGCGGACCTAGCTCAAGGTAAATCCATCGCTTGGCCCGACAGCTTGCGCGCCAGCCTCGCACGCCTGCTGCAACATCCCGATCCGGCGTTTATCGCCGAAGCGCTGACCTTGCCGAGCGAAGCCACCTTGGCCGAACACATGGCGGTGGTCGATCCCGAGAGCCTGTTTCAAGCGCGCTTGAGCCTGAGTCGGCATATCGCCGCCAGTCTGGAAAGCGAACTCGCCGCGTTATATCGGCAACTCGAAGATACGGGCGAGTATCGCATCGACGCCGCCGCAATCGCGCGCCGACGCCTGCGCAATTTATGCCTGAGTTATCTCAACGAAATCGATGCGCCGCACGATTACCTCAGCGCCGCGCAACGACAATTCGACAACGCGAACAATATGAGCGACCAATTCGCCGCACTGTCGATTCTGGTCAATACCAGTGACACCGCAGGCGCGACCGCGCTGGAGGCGTTTTACCAGCGCTGGCAGCACGACGCCCTGGTGGTCGATAAATGGCTGGGCGTACAAGCGACCTGTCGGCGCAACGACACCCAACGCAAGGTGGAAGCGCTGACCCGGCATCCCGCATTCGATCTCAAAAATCCGAACAAGGTCTATGCGCTGCTGCGCAGCTTCGGCAGCAACCACCGCAACTTCCACACCGCCGACGGCAGCGGCTACCGCTTCCTCGCCGCGCAGATCG
Source organism: Rhodocyclaceae bacterium (assembly GCA_035283885.1). GTDB lineage: Bacteria > Pseudomonadota > Gammaproteobacteria > Burkholderiales > Rhodocyclaceae > DATETD01. Next base: position 2,483 of record DATETD010000233.1, on the reverse strand, counting down.
CCCAGCTCGATGCGCTCAATCCGCAAATCGCCGCGCGACTGACGCGCTGTTTCGATCGCTGGCGCAAATTCGACGCCGTGCGCCAAGGCCACGCCGAAGCCGCCTTGCAACAACTGGCGCAGCGACCGGGAGTATCGAGCGAAGTCGGGGAAATCATTGCGCGGTCGTTCGCCTAATAAGCCCGCATGAATCGCGAACTCATCGTCCGGACGCTGGTAACCGACATCGCCGATGTATTGGCGATCTACGCCTTCGGCAGCCGCATTCGCGGCGAAGCACAGCCGGACAGCGATCTCGATCTGGCGGTGCTGGTCGCCGGCTATGCCGAACCGATTACCCTTTGGGATCTAGCCGGTCGATTGGCCGACATAGCGCACTGCCCGGTCGATCTGCTCGATCTGCGCGCCGCCTCGACCGTGATGCAGCACCAAATCATCACCACCGGCCTGCGTTGGTGGGCCAAAGACGCCCAGGCTGCGCTGTATGAGGCCGCAATCCTCAGCGAGAAAACGGCGCTCGACACCGCCCGCGCCGGACTCTTGGCCGATATTCGCAGCAAGGGGAGGATTTATGGCCGATGACGTGCTGATCAATAAAGCCGCCAGCATCGAGCGCTGCGTGGCGCGGGCGCGCGAGGAATACGTCTGCGACCCGGCGGGTTTCGCGAGCAATTTCACGCGTCAAGATGCGGCGATTCTGAATATCCAGCGCGCCTGCGAAGCGGCGCTGGATATGGGCCAGCACCTGATCCGCCGCGAAAAATTAGGCGTGCCGCAAAGCGCGCGCGATGTATTTGCGCTGCTGGCGCAAGGCGGCTGGATCGCGCCGACGCTTGCCGAACGCCTGAAGCGCATGGTGGGTTTTCGCACTATCGCCGTGCACGACGATCAAAGCCTGCAACTGCCGATCGTCATCGACATCGTCGAATCGCATCTCGATGAATTTCTGGACTATAGCCAAGCTTTGCTGCTGCGCGACGCGACGCCCTCCTCAAAGACGCCCTCGATCGATTAAAGCGATCGGCACGCTTGGGCTGACGTCGAGGCGCCCAGCAACGGCGGCATTGCGCCTCAACAGCTTCATTCGGGCGTGTAAGCGTCAGCCACATCAAGCGGAATGCTGCAAGGGTTTCATGGCGTCCGCCATGCCCTTCCACGTCCCGCAATAGCTGGCCCATTTCAGCAGCACTCAGGGCACGCTTATGCTGCGTCTTGTTTGTCGGGAGCGCCTTGCGGACGGGATAGACCGGATCGGCGTCGGCTCGCAGGGTGGATACCGCCAGCTCGAATATGCCCGACATGGTGCGCTTGGCTTCAGCGGTCACCGAAGGCCCATTTTGCTTCAAGGCAGTTTGCAATATATCGAGAACGTGCGCAGGGATTACTTGCCGTGCTCGCCGCGCAACACCGCGCGCGCCGCCGTCAGCTTGAGCGCCCCATGGGCGGCGTGATCGACTTGCGTCAAACCCATCGCCATCAATTGTCGAAACAAGCTGCGCCAGTCGTCCTCGCTCAACTCCTTGCCGATGCCATAGGTGCTGACCTGATGGTGCCGCCAACTGCGGATCCGCTCGGTATCGCGTCCGAGCAACACGTCGATGACATGACCGGCGCCGAAACGCTGCTCGGTGCGATACATGCAGGACAAGGCCTTGCGCGCCGCTTCGGTGGCGTCCCAGGTATGCGGCGGATCGAGGCAGACATCGCAGTTGCCGCACGGCGCGCTGTCCTCGCCGAAATACGCCAGCAGGCGCTGACGCCGACAGCTCGCCGCCTCGCATAGCCCGAGCAGGGCGTTCAATTTGGCGTGCGACAAACGCTTATACGCCTCGTCGGCCTCCGATTCGTCGATCATACGGCGCTGCTGCACCGCGTCGCCCAGGCCGTAGGCCATCCAGGCGTTCGCCGCCGCGCCGTCGCGGCCGGCGCGCCCGGTTTCCTGGTAATAGCCTTCGATGCTCTTGGGCAGATCGAGATGGGCGACAAAGCGCACGTCGGGCTTGTCGATGCCCATGCCGAAGGCGATCGTGGCGCAAACGACGACGCCGTCTTCGCGCAAAAACCGATCCTGATGCGCGCGCCGCAGCGCCGCATCCAGACCGGCGTGATACGGAATCGCCGTCACGCCGCGACTTTGCAGCCAGGCCGCCGTCTCTTCGACCTTGCGCCGCGACAGGCAATAGACGATCCCGGCCTCGCCGCGATGCTCCTCCTCGATAAAGGCCAGCAACTGCTCGCGTGCGGCGTTTTTGTCGGCGATACGGTAGCGGATATTCGGGCGGTCGAAGCTCGACACGTAAATGCCCGCCGCCTCCAGTTGCAGGCGCTGCACGATCTCGGCGCGCGTCGCCGCATCGGCGGTGGCGGTAAGCGCCATGCGCGGCACGCCGGGATAGCGTTCGTGCAGAATCGATAGCTGGATGTACTCGGGGCGGAAATCGTGGCCCCATTGTGAAACGCAGTGCGCCTCGTCGATGGCGAACA
>DATETD010000232.1:0-11556 GCA_035283885.1 Rhodocyclaceae bacterium | reverse complement strand
ACCTTCCGATCATCTTCGATTTCCTTGTGCACGGGGGGGGCTAAGTATAATGGCTATAAATCGCTGTTTTGCTGGGGGTTTGGTGTGGTTTGAAACGGCTCGGTATGGGCGTTTGGCCCGCCCGACAGGACTCGAACCTGTTACCCCCGGCTTAGAAGGCCGGTGCTCTATCCAGATGAGCTACGGACGGTCTTGAGGCGTTGCGGCGAGCGCAAGGCAAATAAGGCGGTGGTCGGGGTGGAGGGATTCGAACTCTCGACATCTTGCTCCCAAAGCAAGCGCGCTACCGGACTGCGCCACACCCCGAAGGACGCGGATTCTACTCAGCAGACCCGCTGCGGTCAATGACTTCGTGTAAATACATTCGACATTGCAACGACTCAAAGCCAGCGGCATGGCAGAGGCCGACGCACGCGACCGGACGAGCGTTGCATTCTTCTCTGCGCGTCACACCCCATCCAAACGTCGCGTTCGTTCAGGTTTTTGCAGCGGCAGTCGCGCCCGAAAGCTCGACATAAAAAATAAAGCCCGCATCTCACCGAATATACGGGAAACATACGGGCTTTTTCAGACTGCCGTCTCGCCACCACATGATACGCAATGACAAAAGTATCGGCATGCAGCAAAATACAGTATTACAATACAACGAGTTGGCGGAGCGGACGGGACTCGAACCCGCGACCCCCGGCGTGACAGGCCGGTATTCTAACCAACTGAACTACCGCTCCGCGTCGTCAGAAGCTGCGCATTTGAACACATCTTTTACGAAGTTGCAAGTCTTCGCGCGAATTTTTTCGTCCTTGATGTCCGCATACCGACATCGCCATCCCCGCGACGACTCAAGCCGCAAAAGTCGGCGCTGACGGGACGGCTCTTTCGTCGATAACCACTGGCGGCATCAACTGCAAGCTAGCCTCCACCCTATCGATGGTCGCCGCGAGTATCTTCAGTTGCGCCCCGTAGTGCGGCATCAGCGCCTGCACCAGCTCCAGACCCGTACCCAAACCGACCGCGTCGACAAAATCGAAACCCGGCGGCAAACGACCGGCGTTCAACACCTGCAAACGACAGCACTCCGTCCCACAGTCGAGATGCACCTGCACCGCCTCATCGTCCCCAGGCACGCCGTGGCGCTGTGCATTGGCGATCAACTCATTGACGATTAAGGCGACAGACACCGCCGCGTCCTCGTTCAATATCCATTCGTTCGATTCGCTCTGTGCCCGGCACTCGAAAACCACCGCGCCGGAACGACGGTAAAAAGTCACAATATCGGCAATCGTCTGCCGTAGGCGAATACGGCCATTGAGGTGCTTACCTTGCAAGCCATGGACCACCGCAATAGCGGATATCTGGGAAACCATCTGATCGACAAAAGCCGTCAATGTCGGCTGCTTTTGCGCATGCCGACGCAACAAGCCCGCCAAGCCCTGCAAGTGATTCTTGATGCGATGATGCACTTCCCGCACCAGCGCATCGCGTTGCAGGCGCGCCTGCGCCAAACGTCGCTGCTCGGCCTTCTCGCGCTTGGTCGCATCGGTTAAGGTGCCCGAAAGTCGAATCGGCCGACCGACTTCGTTGCGCCGAATCAAGCCCCGACAAATCACCGGTACATAATGCCCGTCTTTATGCCGATAACGGGCCGAAACTTCGAAATGCTCCTCGTCGGAAGATTGCAAAAACGCCTCTAGCCACGACATTACTCTTTTATAATCATCCGGATGCATCGCTTCGCGACAGATACCGACATCGACGTTCAATTCGCCGACGACATACCCACCGATTTCGAGGCAGCGCGGCGAGCAATAAAATCGACGCCCGATCCAATCCCAATCCCAGTACCCATCGGTCGCGCCTTTAAGCGCCATCGCTAGACGTTCCTCGCTCTTGCGTAAGGCCTCCTCGGTCTGCTTACGCTCGGTAATATCGCTGAACGAGCCGGAAAGCCGGATCAATGCTCCTTGCGCATCCCATTCCCCTTGCCCGCGCGCGCAATACCAGCGATATTCGCCGGTTTTATGCCGCATACGAAACTCGACATCGTGGGGTTTGCGCAACTCGATCTGCGCCAAGCCGCCACCCAACACCCGCTCGTAATCGTCGGGATGCAGCAATTCCCGCCAATGAGCGAATACGGGCTTGAATTCGTCCTTGAAATAACCGAGCAATTCGAACCAGCGTGCGGAAAAATATCCCTCTCCGCGTAAAAAATTCCAATCCCATATGCCGTCCGTCGAGCCTCTCACCGCCCGTTCGAAACGCGCATAACTCTCCTTCAATTCATCTTCCGCCCGGCGACGCGCCGTGATGTCCTGAAACGAGCCGATCAAACGCGCAATGCGACCGCATTCGAACTCGGCTTGACCTTGCACGCCAACCCACAGCGACCGGCCCTGGGCGGTAACGAAAGGCAATTCAAGATCGATGGGAGCGCCGGTAGCGATACAGTCTTTTAGCGCGGCGATAAGAACGGGGCGCGCCTCCGGCGCATAAAAATCCACGCACTGCGCAAACGGCGGCGGGCGATCGGCAACGATCTCATGGATGCGATAGACCTCTGCCGACCAAGTCACCTCCTGCGTATCCACCTCCAAGGCCCAGCCGCCGATTTTCGCAATCCACCCGGTGGCGTTCAGCAAAGCCTCCGACTTGCGCAACTCGTTCTCGACTCGCGTGCAGGCGCCGATATCCGTCAGCGCCGCACGCACCCGCAGCGGTTCACCCGGTTCGATCATGCGCTGGAAATCCAGTCTGATATCGACACAGGAATCGTCGTCGCGCTGCAAGCGCAATTCGCCGCTCACACGAGCGTCTTGCTGCAAAGCGCGCGTCCATAGATTTTGCCAAGCGGCATGATCGGCAAGGGCGACGAAATCCGCCAACGGCGCCTGCAAAAGTTGCCGGCCATCCCGCCCCAGTAAGTCGGCGCCGTACCGATTGATATCGACAATCCGCCCAAGATCGTCAAGCGCGAGGTAAGCCAACGGCGCAAAACAGCAATATTTGAAACAGCGTTTGGTCAACTGTAGCGACGGTAGGCACCCCACCTGCGACGCCGACTCGCACCGCACCCCAGCGTCCTCGGCAGTCACCGGAGTCACGTCATCCCTCTCCCGCATCTAGCGATCCCTTTCAACCGCCATTCGTTCGACTCCGCTCATGTTCCGCAATAAACTCCTTAGCCAAGTCGACCAATTTGCGACGCTGATTGCGCGCCATACGCCGCAATAAATCGAAGGCGTCGCTACGCCCGACTCCATGACGCGCCATCACCACGCCAATGGCGACATTGATTTCCCGATCGCTATCGAGCGCTGTTTGCAATTGCTCGCGCACGGCCCGCAGACCGTTGATCTCGGCCGCGCGCGCCAAAGCCGCTTCGATCGCCGGCAACAATTGCGCGATATCCAGCGGTTTGACCAGATAGGCCAACGCCCCGGCATGCGCGGCCTGCTCGACCACTTCCGCATCGTTACACGCCGTAAGTAATACAAAAGGGATATGATCCAGCTCGCGCAGCCGTTGGGTCAAGGTCAAGCCATTGCGGCCCGGCATCAATATATCGACGATCGCCAGATCGGGGCGACCGCCACCCGCCAACAACTCTTCCGCCTCGTACGCCGACTCGGCGCTCAACACCTTAAATCCCGCTTGACTTAAACCGTCGACCAGCGTCGCCAACACCAATCTATCGTCGTCCACCAGCAGTAAAGTCCGTGGCGGTCGCTTCATCTTCGCCGCCGCCGCACCCGTTTCTTTCCTATTCATTCAAAATTAAACCCATGAAAGATCGAGAAGCGCCGGCGCTGCGACTTGAAAGTCGGATGAGCTAAGCCGCTTCCGCGAACAATTGCGATTAAATGCGCCGGAAATCGATAAGCATAAAACGCATATTCTACCGGCGGAGATTCCACCGCTCGGGTTCGAGGAGCGACTCTTGCGTATATTCTAACCCGAATATACTGGGGGTTACACTACGAAATAGATAACCGTCCTCTCGACGACATACTCGCGCCAAAAGTCGCTTAATCCAGTCGGCTTTATCCTTCGGTATAAACGGCAAGTCAGCCGAAGCGTTGCACGAAGAAATGCGCGATCGCGTAATCGTCGCCCTTTTCCAGACAATTGCGCGGCGACAACTCCACCGTTTTACCGTCGAGAAGAAAGTGCAACTCGGCGCGCTCCTCCAATACGGCGGGCGACAGTGCGATCCTGACATATCCGCCCACGCCTGGAGCATCGAGTAGAATCACCTCGGTTTTAAATCCGTTCGCATCCGCGACGATCGCCTGCGGCGATTTTGACATGGTTTGGATACCCACCGCCCCCTGATGCGCGCCGGATCGAGCGTAACGACGCACGATGCCGATCAGCCAGTTATCCCCACCCTCCGGCTGCATGGCGACCAGCGCGCCGATCCGTATCCAGTCGTTATGCGAAATCGGCGCCTGCGCTCCCATTCCGCCCAAACTGGCGTCCTCCACCAACCAGGTTTCAGCCTGATCCGTCTGCCCGAAGTAATCGAAATCCCCGGCCAAGCGCATCTGCACGGCGTCCAGGCCATGCACCACGGTCAAACGCGAGCTGACGCGATGGCGCACGTTGCTACGCACCGGCGGCGTCGGCGCCCAATTTTTTTCAAGATGATTCAATACCGGCAGCACAATACCGACTGCGTACTGCGCACCTAAATTGATTTCCGCCGGCACATGTTTTTCCGCGCGAATTTGCTCCATCATGCGGATCACCGCCTCGCTGCCGCTAGCGCCGTTGAAAAATCGCAACGTGGACGAAGCCTCGGGCGCCTTGATCAATCGAGTCGGTGGAAAAGACTTGGCCGCATCCACCCAATACACGCTTTCCGGTCGCGATTCGCTCAATAGACTAAAGAACGGCAAGAAGTGCGCAATAAATCGTTCGGCAATCTCGATTTCCATCGGCGTCAAATTTCCCATTGAGGACGCATGGAAAACCAAAGCCTTCAAGTATTCCGATTCGATGCTCGTCGGCGAGGCATTGGGATAAACCGCTCTGGGTTTGCGCTCGCACTGCGCGGCAACGGCCGCCAGATAAATCCGCCCCAGCGCCATCCAGATTTCGCCCGAAATCGGCCCATAACGAAACTGCTCCCATTTGAGCTGCGCCGCCAATACGCCGATCAGTCGCGCATAGAGCATCGGCAACTGCCTGCGCACGGCGTCGGCGTCCTTTTCCTGCGCATGGTAACGCTCCAGACAACTGGAGTACGCCATCGCCAAATGCCCCCAATAGGAGGCGCAGGCCTCCCACAGCTTGGCTTCCTGTTGCCGCTGATTGCGACCGACGGCGAGATATTCGCGCCCCAAGCGACGCGCCTGCGAAATGGCAGTCTCATCCAGTTGCATGACCAGATTGAGCCGCTGCTCCAGCTTGACGCCATCGAGCGCCATCAACGACTCCAGCCAAACCGTCGCTTCCTTTACCGCACGCAACGGTTCGCCGACCGCAATTTCATTGAAAATGACTTTGGCCTGACGCGAGTCGATCAGCGGATGATCCGGTTTGCCGGAAAAAAAACCAAGCATAAGTCATTGGCCCGTGGATATAAAACCTGCGACTAACAATACCATTATCCCGCCCCTTCATCAAGACGGCGTCGCGTAGAAAATAATAGCGCCCCGAGACCGTCGCCCCAACGCGCCAGCGTCGAGTCGGCGCAAATAAACCGGGAAAGTCGTTATAGATTCTATCGTCGACGATAGAGGCATTTTCCGATCGATTGCAAGGCGAATTCGCCGTCGATTCCATGTGCAAATATCATAAACGAAAAAGTAACGCTTGATTTATTCCGTCAGATCGTCGATAAGGCGAGCCAACGCCGCAGCGGGCGACAAGTTTCTCGACGCCTCGCTCGATCCAACCATGAAAGGACCTCCGTGGACACACAATATCTCGGCTTACTGAACGACATTCTGACCCATGGCGTCGCCAAAGGAGACCGAACGGGAACCGGCACGCTGTCGGTGTTCGGTCGCATGTACCGCCACGATCTCAACGACGGCTTTCCGCTGCTGACCACCAAGAAGCTGCACATAAAATCGATTGTGCACGAACTGCTGTGGTTCCTGCAAGGAAGCTCCAATATCGAGTACTTGAAGCGGCACGGCGTCAGCATCTGGGACGAATGGGCGACCGAGGGGGGCGAGCTAGGGCCGGTCTACGGCGCGCAGTGGCGCGCCTGGCAAGGCGCAGACGGCGCGAGCTTCGATCAAGTCGGCGCCTTGGTCGACGGCCTGCGCACCAACCCCAATAGCCGACGCCATATTATAAATGCATGGAATGTAGCGCATTTGCCGGACGAGAAAAAATCTCCGGCACAAAATGCCGCCGAAGGAAAAATGGCGCTCGCGCCTTGCCACGTCATGTATCAGTTCTGGGTCGCCGACGGTCGTTTAAGCTGTCTGTTGACTCAACGCTCGGGCGACGCGTTTCTTGGCGTGCCGTATAACGCCGCCTCGGTCGCCTTCTTCACCCATATGCTGGCCCAACAATGCGATCTCCTGCCCGGAGAAATCGTGCATTGCATCGGCGACCTGCATCTTTATCGCAATCATCTCGATCAAGCTCGGTTGCAACTCACGCGCGAACCGCGCGCCCTGCCCACGCTAAGATTCCAACGCCGTCCCGATTCGATACTGGACTATCGGTTCGACGACTTCGCGATCGAAAACTACAACCCCCACCCCCCTATCGCCGCGCCGATCGCCATTTAGTCGCATGCCTGGCACAGCTTATGCTTGACGCAGGGTACGACTCAAGTATCGGCCCGAATCTGACGTAAAGCTAAACAAGACCGCATGCCGTCGAAAACCACTCGATCACCCTTCGCTTCAGGAGAATCGCCATGAAAACCTCCACGTCGGTCGCCGCGCCGCATCAAAGCGGAATGTCGTTCATGTCCAGTGTCGAAAAGGTCTGGGACGGATTCGAAGGCGCCTTGCGGCGCATTACCGAACCGCCGCGCGAAACGCCGATCGCCATGAATTTTCTGCATAACCATCAAGGGATGGCGGATGGCGTCTTCAGCCGCAGAATCGAAAACGCCGTCAAAGCCGGCTTGCTGGCGTCCTTGTAGACCTTCAGTCTTCGGCGGCTTCGACTTGGTCGCGGCCATTGGCCTTGGCGCGGCGTAGCGCCACATCCGCGCGTTCGAGCACGTCGTCGAGCAATTCGCCTCGTCGCAACTCGGCGACGCCGCAGCTCAAGGTCACGCCCAAGACGCCTTCCGACGTATGCACTTTGCACTCGGTCGCCACTAGATCGCGCAAACGCTCGGCAATCAACATCGCCTCGTCGATCCGGGCGTTAGGCAGCAAAATCAAAAACTCTTCGCCGCCGAAACGCGCGATCAAATCCTGCGACCTCAAGCCGTCGGCAAGTTGCCGCGCGACGCGCTTCAGCACGGCGTCGCCCGCCAAGTGACCGAAATTGTCATTGAAGCGCTTAAAACGGTCGATATCGGTCATCAGCAACGACAGCGGCTTGCCGTCGCGCTCGCAACGCTCCAGCGCCCTGGGGAACATATCCAGCAGCCAGCGACGATTATGGATACCCGTCAACGCATCTACACTGGCTGCTTGCTCGAACTCCAGGCTCTTGTATTGCGAAGTCACCAGCGCCAAATTATCGTTACGCATGCGTCCGGCCAAAATCGCCAACAAATTTCGCGCCACGCCGTGAGAGCAATCGACCAAGGCCCATAAAATCTCATGCGGCATCGCCAGCAAACGCGTATCGACGGCGGCGATCACCAGTGCGGAAACCCGGTGACCGTCGATCAAGGACATCTCGCCGACACAGTCGCCGCTTTTAAGAATGGCATGCTCCGGCAGATCGCTTCCCGCCAGATAAATGCGCAGTTCGCCGTCGAGTATCAGATAAAGATGATGATTTTCCTCCCCCGGCTCCAGCAAGCTTTCGCCACGCGCGATCGTCATCGTCTCGCAACGCTCCAGCAAATGCTCGACTCCCTCCAAACCGATATTGGAAAATAACTGAATGGATTGCAATAGATGGCGGCCTAACGCTTCGATCATGACATGCCCCGTCGTCCTGAGAAGGAGACTGCGAGGATAAAGCAAAAACCCGCACTCCGCGCTGCGTCGATGCAATCCAAACGGAGAAAAGTCCGCCGCCCTGTGGCGCTCGGGGTAAAATCGGCGCTTTCGGCTAACGCGGATTTTCCCAAATGAGTCAAAGACCCGCAGTGCAGGGCCCGACCTTCCAAGAGGTGATTTTGCGCTTGCAAGACTTCTGGAACCAACAGGGCTGCATACTATTGCAACCTTACGACATTGAGGTGGGGGCTGGAACCTTTCATACCGCCACCTTTTTACGCGCGATCGGCCCGGAGCCTTGGCGCGCCGCTTACGTCCAGCCCTCGCGCCGTCCCAAAGACGGACGTTACGGCGAGAACCCCAACCGTTTGCAGCACTACTACCAATATCAGGTCGTACTCAAGCCCAGCCCGGCGAACATCCAGGAACTCTACCTCGACAGCCTACGCGCGCTCGGCATCGACACCGCCGAACACGATATCCGCTTCGTCGAGGACGATTGGGAGTCGCCCACGCTCGGCGCCTGGGGTCTGGGTTGGGAAGTCTGGCTCGACGGCATGGAAGTCACGCAATTCACCTATTTCCAGGAAGTCGGCTCGCTGCCGTGCCGCCCGGTGCTCGGCGAGATCACCTACGGCATCGAGCGCCTCGCGATGTATCTGCAAGGCGTGGAAAACGTTTTCGATCTGATCTGGGCGCCCGGCGTCACCTATGGCGACGTGTACCATCAGAACGAAGTCGAGCAATCGACCTATAACTTCGAACATGCCGATATCGACTGGCTATTCGCGCAGTTCGCCAAGTTCGAGTCCGAAGCGCGTCGGCTGATGTCGCTCAATCTGCCGCTGCCGGGTTTCGAAATGGTGATGAAGGCCTCGCACAGCTTCAATCTGCTCGATGCGCGCGGCGCGATTTCCGTCACCGAACGCGCCGCCTACATCGGCCGCGTGCGCGCGCTGGCGCGCGAAATCGCCCAAGCCTATTACAACTCGCGCGAACGCCTCGGCTTCCCCATGCTCAACCCCACACCTAACCCATCCGCACAGGAGTCGGCGACATGAAAGACACCTTGCTGATCGAACTACTGACCGAAGAACTGCCGCCCAAATCCTTGATGCGACTGGGCATGGCCTTTCACGAGCAGATGCAGAAGTCCCTGGCCGACGCCGGGTTCATCTCAGCCGACAACCAAGGACGCTGGTACGCCACGCCACGCCGTTTGGCGCTGCAATTCGACGACTGCCTCTCCCGCCAGCCGGATCGCATCGTCGAAAAGAAAGGGCCTTCGGTCGCCGCAGTAGTCGGCGCTGACGGGACGGCTAGTAAAGCCTTACAAGGCTTTATGCGCTCGGCCGGCGTCGAATTTGCGCAACTCGAGAAAACCCACGACGGCAAGGCCGAATACTTCGTCGCGCGCATCCAGCAACGCGGCGAACCGATCGAACATACGCTGGCGGCGCGCGTCGAGACCGCCTTGAAGAAGCTGCCTATCGCCAAACTGATGCGTTGGGGCGACAGCGAAGTGCAATTCGTGCGCCCGGTGCATGGCCTCGTACTGATGCATGGCGCACGCCTGCTCGACGGCGTGGTGCTCGGCGTCGCCAGTCGTAGCGCCACACTCGGCCACCGCTTCATGAGCTTCGGCATCATCGCGATTCCCCATGCGCGCGACTACGAGACCTTGCTCGAAACTCGCGGTCGCGTCGTCCCAAATTTTGCGCGACGACGCGCGATGATCCACAGCCAACTCGATCAAGCCGCCGGAACGCTGCGCTGGCTGCCCGACGACGCCTTGCTCGACGAAGTCACCGCACTGGTCGAATTCCCGGCGGTCTATGAAGCCAGCTTCGACGAAGCCTTCTTGAGCGTGCCGCAGGAATGCCTGATCCTGACGATGAAGGCCAATCAGAAGTACTTCCCGCTGATGGACGGCAACTCGCTGACCCATCGCTTCCTCGTCGTCTCGAATATGCAGGTCAGCGACCCGACGCATATCGTCACCGGCAATGCGCGCGTAGTGCGCCCGCGCCTGGCCGACGCCAAATTCTTCTTCGAAACCGACAAGAAGACCCCGCTGATCAAGCGCCTCGACAAGCTCGATCGCGTCATCTATCACAACAAACTCGGCACGCAAGGCGATCGCGTCAAGCGCATGACGCAGCTCGCCGGCAAGCTCGCGCAGCGCCTGGGCTGCAATGTCGCCCATGCCGAACGCGCCGCTCAGCTCGCCAAAGCCGACTTGGTCTCGGACATGGTCGGCGAATTTCCCGAGCTGCAAGGCATTATGGGGCGTTACTATGCGCTCCATGACGGCGAACCGGCGGTCGTCGCCGATGCGATCCAGGCGCACTACCAACCGCGCTTCAACGGCGACAGCCTACCGGGCACGCCCGTGGCCTGCTGCGTCGCGCTCGCCGAAAAGCTCGACGCGCTGGTCGGCTTTTTCGGCATCGGCCAAATTCCTACCGGCGATAAAGATCCGTTCGGCCTGCGCCGCGCCGCGCTCGGCGTGCTGCGCATGCTGATGGAAATTCCTTTGGCGCTCGATCTCGACGATCTGCTGAACGATACCGCTGCGGTTTATGCCCCCGGCGTGCTCGGCGGCGAATGGCAGGCGCAACTGCGCGAATTCATGCAGGAACGCTTGCGCAATCTGCTGCGCAGCGACCGCAATGACGATTGCGCCAACGGCTACGATATCTCGATGATCGATGCGGTGCTCGCCTTGCATCCGACGCGCATCGATCAAATCCCGGCCAAGCTCGCGGCGGTGAAAAGTTTCGGCGCGCTGCCCGAGGCTCTGGCGCTCGCCGCGGCGAACAAGCGCATCGTCAATATTCTCAAGAAAAACGGCATTATCGAAGCCGTGATTCAGCCCGAGCAGTTGGTCGAAGCCGCGGAAAAAGAATTGGCGCAGCGCATCGACGCCATCGAACCGGAGGTCGAAGCCAAGCTGAACGACGCCGACTATACCGCCGCACTCAAGGCGCTCGCGGGCTTACGCGCGCCCGTCGACGCCTTCTTCGACAACGTCATGGTGATGAGCGAGGATGCGGGTTTGCGCACCAATCGCTTGGCGCTGCTGTCGTGTCTGGCGCGCCTGCTCAATTGCGTCGCCGATATTTCGCGCCTCACGGCCTTAGCGCCGCAGGAAACCGCCCGATGAAGCTGGTGATTCTCGACCGCGACGGCGTCATCAACCATGACTCCGATCAGTACATCAAGTCGCCGGACGAATGGAAACCGATCGCCGGCAGCCTGGTGGCGATCGCCCAGCTCAATCAAGCGGGCTATCGCGTCGTCGTCGCCACTAATCAAGCCGGCGTCGGCCGCGGCTTGTTCGAGATGGACACGCTCAACGCGATTCATGACAAAATGATCAAATCGCTGGCGCAGGTCGGCGGGCGGATCGATGCGATTTTCTTTTGTCCGCACACCAACACCGACGGCTGCGCCTGCC
>DATETD010000231.1:0-9497 GCA_035283885.1 Rhodocyclaceae bacterium | reverse complement strand
ACAGGTTCGAGTCCTGTCGGGCGGGCCAAACGCCCATACCGAGCCGTTTCAAACCACACCAAACCCCCAGCAAAACAGCGATTTATAGCCATTATACTTAGCCCCCCCCGTGCACAAGGAAATCGAAGATGATCGGAAGGTTTGTCGTAGCTCTATTTTTGGCTAGTCTATTCGGTTGCAACACCATCGAAGGTATCGGAAAAGACATCGAGAGGGGAGGCAAGGCGATCAAGCAGGAGGCGAAGGATATAAAAAAGAGTATGTGAGGTGCGTTGTCGACGGCAGTGTTTCGGTCGATTGCGGATCGATCACGGGAAATGCCATTGTATGCACATTAGGATATCCGAACTGGCGTTGACGAATCTAAGGGCGACCGACTCGTCGGTCAGCACGCGGACGACGCCACAGCCTGTGGCTTTTCTCATCTCCAGCCATCGGTGAGAGATCAGTTCGAAATCGATCGTGTCGTTCAGGGAGGCCGTGTGACCTGAGGCGGCGGCGAATTTGATCCCATTCTGCGACACATCCAGCACCGGGGCTTCGATGCCTGCGATACGGATGCTTAGCCCGGCCCCGGCATAGCGTGGATCCTCGCGGCGGTCGTTTTTTTCGTCAGATCCGAAATACAGCTCGTCCGGCATCGTAGCGTCTCCTGAAAGGCTGTCGTTACTGGGAGGGCGAAACTGTAACACCATGATTCGAGTTTTGGGCGTTGTCGGGCGAATAGCTGGAATGTGTATGCGTTTGTTGTTTATCGTTCCGTTGGCAAAAGCTTGAGCGGGTGTCGGCTTATTTCATCGGCGAGCAAAGCTCGATCAGCGAGCCGTCTGTTGCGCGGACATAGGCCACGGTCTGGCCCCAGGGTTTTTCGCTGGGCGGTTCGATAGGGACGGCGCCTGCGGCAATTGCTTTTTCATATGCTGCCGCCACGTCGTCGGCGACGAACGCCAATTCGATGCCGAGCGGTAGGTCGTGCGGGTCGGTTTTTCGATACGCGCCGCCGAGATTCGCATCGCCCAGCGCATGCGAGGCGAACGCCAGCACGGTTGCGCCCGTTTCCAGTTCGCCGTACTGCCCCGATTCATGCTGAAATCGCGTTTCGAAGCCGAATGCCTGTTTATAGAACCGAAGCGCGTCGGCGACCGACGCGACATAAACGATGGTGTATCCAAATTTCATGAGTTGCTCCTTTGTGCTGCTTATCGATGGCGAAAAGTCGGCGCTGGCGGGACGGTGCGGCTTACTTTAACCCAATCTTGCGTGACGAAAGACGAGGCATGATCGAACTTCATCAATTTCCTCCGGCGTTCGGCTTGCCGAACGCCAGCCCGTTTTGCTTGAAACTCGAGACCTATCTGCGCATGGTCGATTTGCCGTATCGCAACCGCTATAACGGCAACGTCAAGCGCGCGCCGAAAGGCAAATTACCGTATATCGAGGACGACGGCAAGTCGCTTGCCGATTCGGGCATGATCGTCGACTATCTGAAATCGGCCTACGGCGATCCGCTCGACCGCGATTTGTCGACCGCGTCGCGCGCACGCGGACATGCGATTCGCCGCTTGCTCGAAGAAAGTCTGTACTGGCCCTTGCTGTATTCGCGCTGGGTTGACGAGGCGGGTTGGGCGTTGACGCGTCCGGCGTTCTTCGACGCATTGCCCTTGCCGCTGCGCAAGATCGTACCGCGCATCGTGCGCGCGGCGCTACGCGAAGAGTTGCTCGGCCAGGGAATGGGGCGGCATACGCCGGACGAGATTTATCGACTGGGTTGCGCCGATATCGATGCGTTGGCCGGTTTGTTGGGCGAGCAGGCGTATTTTCTCGGCGATGCGCCGACTTCGGTCGATGCGAGCGCCTATGCCTTCTTCGCCAATATTCTCTGGACGCCGCTGGATTCGCCGTTGGCGCTATGCGCGCGGCAGCACCCGAATTTACCGGCGTATTGCGAGCGAATGAGAGCCAGGTATTGGGCGGACGACTGAGCGCGACGATGCTTTCGATATAAGCGGGGTAAAGGTCGGAGTGTGGGGCGGCGACAAACTCCGGGATGATCGATAAAATCGCCGACTTTCTAAAGGTTTATATCATGCCTCGCATCGATGACCTTCTCAATTGGGTCGCCTTGACGTCGGGTCTGGCGCTGTGGCTGTACGCCCAGTTCTTCGGCGATATGCCTGTGTCGCTGTTTCTGCTGCCGCTCGCCTTGCTCGGCGGCGCAGTGCTGATCTCGCAACGCGAGCGTTCGCGCTGGAAAGCACGGCAGAAAAACTACATGGGCGAGTTGACTACGGTGATGTCCGAATACAACACGCTATCTTCCGAAGCGATGGAATATGCCGAGCGGCAGTTCTCCTCGCTGGAGCAGGAGATGGACGGGGCGCAAAGGATCATTCGCGAGTCGGTGGGGAAGCTCTCCGGCAGTCTGACCGGTCTGGAGTCGCACTCGACCGATCAGCGTCAGGTGCTCAAATCCCTGATCGACGAGATGCTGGAAATGACCGGCTCGGACGATAGCAACGATCAGCATGCCGGCTTGCAGCGGTTTTTCGACGAAACGCATGTGTTGATCGACGAGTTCGTCGTCAAGATGACCGATTTGCGCTCCAGCAGCGTCGGCATTGCCGCGAGTTTCGATGCGATGCAGGGGCAGGTGACGCGTATCACCACCTGCCTTAACGATGTGGCCGACATCACCAAAAAAACCGATTTGCTGGCGTTGAATGCGGCGATCGAGGCGGCGCGCGCCGGCGAGGCGGGGCGGGGATTTGCCGTGGTGGCGGACGAAGTCAGAAAGCTCGCCGCGCGCACCGGCGGCTTCAATACGGAAATCCGCCATGCGCTCGACGATATTCTGCAATCCTTGCGGCATGTCGGCGTGCAGGTGACGCAAGCGACGCAAGTCGATATGAGCATCGCCGAAAAATCGCAAGGAACCCTGTTGGGGCTCGGTCAGGAGATGTTGCATTTAACCGAAAAGGCGCGTAGGCATTCGCGCCACATTACCGAGGTCACCGAGCAGATGCACAGTTTGACGCAAGAAGGGGTGAAGGCGATGCAGTTCGAAGACATCGTCACGCAGATGTTGGATCGTATCGGCCAGAAAACGCTGATCGTCGGCCACTACCTGCATGCTTTTCTGAGTTTGCATCAAGACCAGGAAGAGAAAGACGGTCTACAACGGTTTCGCACCCGTTCGAAGCGTTTGTTGGATCTGCTGGTGGATTCGCATCGGAATCTCGACTCGATGCGCGGCCAGGCGGAGCCGCATAAAGCCTCGGCGCAAAGCGTCGAGTTGTTCTGATTGACAGGGTATTATTGCGCCGACAATTCCATTGCCGATCGTTCTGGATTTTATGGCTGACGTCTCCAAATTTTTAAGCGGCTTCATGCGCTTCCAGCATCGATATTTCGGGCCGCAATCCGAATTGTTCGAACGTCTCGTTAAGGAAGGACAGCATCCGCGCGCCTTAGTGATCGCCTGTTGCTACTCGCGTTGCGATCCGGCCTTGCTTACCGATAGCGATCCCGGCGATATGTTCGTGGTGCGCAATGTCGCCAACCTCGTGCCGCCGCATCAGCAGGCCGCCTCCTTCGCCGCCACCAGTTCGGCGATAGCGTTCGCCATCGGCAATTTAGAGGTCGAACATATTATCGTCATGGGGCATGCGCGCTGCGGCGGGATACGCGCTTTGATGGAGAGCAAGACGCCGGATTGCGACGAAGAGGAGTTGATCGCCAAATGGTTGGGCATTGCGGCGGGCGCGTTGCGGCGGGTATTGACCGAGTTGCCCGGCAAGCCCGCCGAGATTCAAGCGCGCGCTTGCGAGCAGGCGTCGGTGTTGATCTCGCTCGAAAACCTGTTGTCGTATCCATGGATCGCTCGGCGCATCGACGAAGGCAAGTTGACGCTACATGGCTGGTACTTCGACATGGATAAGGGGGAGTTGCTGCAATATCACCCCGACAGCGCCGAATTTCAAATCTTGGCGCCGCGCCTGAGCGCGGTAGCCGGACGCTAACGAAAGTCGGCGCTGGTGGGACGGCGGCAGGCTTAGGTTTGCGTCCGAGATATGAAAGCTTCCTGGAAAGGCGGAGTTCGGGCGTGTTTCTAGCGCAGTCCGACCGGAATGTCGCAGCGATTCCGTATAGATCCGTCCCGTCGGCGCCGACTTTCGTATCCCGTCCGATTTTCGTCGAGGCTGCTGCGAGTGCGTGCGCGAATCGATCGCAGTCATGCATTTAGGGTAAAAATTGAATTCTCGTTGACATTGCCGAGCAGGGCTTTATAGTGTAAGCCACTCATCGGTAACGGACTGTGCGAATATAATGAAAAGCCATTTGACATGTCATATTCTGCTGTGCGCAGCGACGGCTTTGTTGGCGTCGGCATGAACTTGTCGTTCGATCCCGTCCGGTGGTTGCATTTGGACTGGATATTGGCGTTGGTCGTCGCTTGGCTGATGCTGGGCGTGGCGGGGATGTTCGCTTTGCGGCGCTTGACCTTGGTGGCGAGAGTGTTGTTTCCTTTGGGCGGCGCGGTCGGGCTGGCCGTGTGCGCCGTTGCGCTGCTGCATGTGTTTGCGGATGCGCCCGAGGTTGCGGTATTGCCGATCGGCTTGCCGGGTTTGCCGTTTCATTTGCGTCTGGATAGCCTGTCGGCCTTTTTTCTGATGGTGCTCGGCGCCGTTGCGGCCGGCGTATCGGCGTTCGGCGCGGGGTATTTTCGTCAGGGCGAGGGTACGCCGCCCGGTTTGATCTGTTTCGAATATCATGTCTTTCTCGTCGGCATGGCGATGGTGCTGCTGGCCGACGACGCCTACGCGTTCATGACGATGTGGGAAACGATGGCCTTGGCTTCATGTTTCCTCGTCGCCACCAATCATCGCATTGCGGAGATCCGTCAGGCCAGTTATCTCTACCTGTTGATTGCGCATATCGGCGCAATCGCCCTCTTGCTGTGTTTCGGTGTGTTGCAAGCGAACAGCGGCGACTATAGCTTCGACAGTATGCGCATGCAATCGCTTTCTCCGACTTGGGCGTCGGCGGCGTTTCTGTTGGCGCTGTTCGGTTTCGGCGCCAAGGCCGGCATTTTGCCGCTGCATGTCTGGCTGCCCGAGGCCCATCCCGCCGCGCCTTCGCCGGTTTCCGCCTTGATGAGCGGGGTGATGCTGAAAACGGCGGTGTACGGGCTATTGCGCGTGACGTTCGATTTGCTGAATATGCAGCTTTGGTGGTGGGGCGTGTTGCTGATGGCCTTGGGACTGGCGACGGCGCTGTTCGGCGTGGTTTTCGCCGCCGTACAAGTGGATATGAAGCGCTTATTGGCGTATTCGTCGATCGAGAATATCGGCATGATCTTCGCCGGAATCGGCCTGACGGTGCTGTTTTATTCCTATGCGATGACGCCGATGGCGGCGCTGGCGTTGACGGCGGTGCTTTACCATGTGGCGAGCCATGCGTTTTTCAAAAGCCTGCTGTTTGTGAGCACCGGTTCGGTGTTGCACGCCACCCACGAACGCAGTTTGGGCAAATTGGGCGGCTTGATTCGCTATATGCCTTGGGTGGCTTGGCTGACCTTGATCGGCGTGCTCTCCAGCGCAGGTCTGCCGCCCTTCGGCGGCTTCGTTTCCGAGTGGTTGCTGCTGCAAAGCTTCTTATTCACTTTGGGTTTGCCGAGCTCGTATCTCAATATGCTGATTCCTATCGTGGCGGCCTTGGTGGCCTTGGTGGCGGCGTTGGCGGGCTACACCATGGTCAAGTTTTTCGGCATCGTCTTTCTCGGCCAGCCGCGCGAGGCGGCGCTCGCGCAGGCGCACGACGCCGGTCGATGGGAACGTATCGGCATGCTGTGGCTGGCGATGGGCTGCGTGTTGCTCGGATTGGCGCCGGTTCAATTTATTCAACTGATCGATCCCGTGACGCGGCAGTTGGTGACGACAGGCTTGGGTGGCGCGGTGGCCGCCAACGGTTGGTTGCTGGCGCCGGTGGCGATCGAACGCGCAAGTTACGGTCCGGCGATCTTCCTGCTTGGCGTGGCGGCGAGTTTTGTGTTGGCGTATCTGCTGGTGCGATGGTTTTATCATGGACGGCTGCGCTATGCCCCGCCGTGGGATTGCGGTTTTCCTTGGCAAACCGCCCGCATGCAGGATACGGCAGAGGGCTTCGGTCAGCCGATTCGACAGATTTTCGATCCTTTCTTCCGCATAAAACACGAGTTGCCGACGCCGTTCGACATTCGACCGCATTATCGCATCGAAATTTCGGATCGTTTTTGGCATTGGCTGTATCTGCCGCTGGCGGCGGCGGTCGAACGGTTGGCCAAGGCGATCGGCGTAGTGCAGCAGGGGCGCATCTCGATGTATTTACTGTACAGTTTCCTGACCTTATTGGCGGTATTGCAGGTCGTGGGCCAATAATGAGTGCACTGGGATTGATCTCGCAATGGTTGGAGGTGCTTGCGGCGCTATTGCTGGCGCCCTTGCTGACGGGGTGGGTCAATCAATGGCGCGCCTGGTTGCAGAACAAATCCGCTCCCGGTTTGCTTCAGCCCTACCGCATGCTGCATAAGCTGTTCAATAAGGACTCGGTGATCGCCGAACATGCTTCGTCCGTGTTCCGCTCGGCGCCGTATATCGTCTTTGGCTGCATGGTGCTTGCGAGTGCGATCGTTCCTACGCTGTCGACCGATTTGCCGTTATCGCCGGCAGCGGACGCGATCGCCTTGGTCGGCTTGTTTGCGTTGGCGCGCGTGTTTATTTCGCTCGCGGCCATGGATATCGGTACCTCGTTCGGCACGTTGGGCGCGCGTCGCGAAATGTTGATCGGATTTTTGGCCGAGCCGGCGTTGTTGATGGTGCTGTTTTCGGCGTCGCTGATTTCCAAATCGACGTCGCTCACCACCATCGTCGAGACCTTGGCGCATCGGGAATTGGCGATCTATCCCAGCCTGGCGTTTGCGGGAGTGGCGTTCACCATGGTGTCCCTAGCCGAGAACGCACGGGTGCCCGTCGACAATCCCGCGACCCATCTCGAACTGACGATGATTCACGAAGCATTGATTCTGGAATATTCCGCGCGCCATTTGGCGCTGCTCGAATGGGCGGCGAGTCTCAAGCTGTTCGCCTATTCCTGCATCGGCATCGCCTTGTTTTTTCCTTGGGGCATCGCCGAAGCGCAGGCGCCGTTGGCCTTGTTGTGGGCGCTGCCGGTGTTGGTCTTGAAACTTGGCGTCGGCGGCGCCTTGTTGGCCTTGCTGGAGACGGTCAGCGCCAAAATGCGCATTTTTCGCGTGCCGGAATTCCTGGCGACGGCCTTTCTGCTGGCGGTGATCGGTATGCTGGTCAATATTCTTTTGGGGACTTGAGATGAGCGCCCTGGTCGCCCAGTTTATTAATCTGCTTGCCGCCATCTTGTTGCTGATGTCGTTCGCCATGATTTCGCAGCGGCGGATTCTTTCGTTGATTCATTTGTATACCGCACAAGGTCTGGTTCTGGTGCTGGCGACCGCCATCGTCGGCTACGTTACCCACCAGTCCCATCTCTATATTTCGGCAGGAATGACTTTGGCGTTGAAGGTGATTTTAATTCCATGGCTGTTGCATCGAGTGATCGGTCGCCTGAACGTGCGCTGGGATGTGGAGACCTTAATCAATATTCCCACCATGATGATCGTCGGTATCGTGCTGGTGGTGTTTGCGTTCAATCTGGCCTTGCCGATCTCCAAGTTGTCGGTCTCGATTGCGCGCGGCACCTTGGGGATTGCGCTGGCGTGCGTGCTGCTCTCGTTCATGATGATGATTACCCGCTCGAAGGCGGTGCCGCAGGTGATCGGCTTTCTTTCGATGGAAAACGGCTTGTTCTTCGCCGCCACGGCGGCGACCTATGGCATGCCCATGGTGGTCGAACTGGGAATTGCGCTCGATGTGTTGGTCGGCATCCTGATACTCGGCGTATTCATGTTTCAAATTCGCGAGCAATTCGATAGCCTCGATATTCGCCATATGGAAAAGCTGAAGGAAGATTGAAGTGAACGCCTTGCTCTTCGTACTCGGCATTCCTCTGGTGGGCAGCATGGCGCTGGCGCTGGTCGGACATCGGCAGTTTGCCGCCGAAGTCAATGTCGGTTTCAGCCTGGGCACCTTTGCGGCATCGTGCCTGTTGACGGCTCAGGTGATCTCGGGCGGTGCGGTTTTCGTCTGGGATCGCGCGTTTTTTATCGACCCGCTCAATGTGTTTTTCGTCGCCTTAACCGCGTTCGTCGGCTTGACGACCGCGATTTTTTCGCGCCCCTATATGCGAGTGGAGTGCGAGCGCGGCAAAATGACGCCGTATCGCCTGCGCCTGTATCACAGCATGTACCAATTGTTCAGCTGCACCATGCTGGCGGCGTTGACCACCAACAATATGGGCATACTCTGGGTGGCGATGGAAGCGGCGACTCTCTCTACGGTGTTGCTGGTGAGCGTGTATCGCACCCCGGCCAGTCTCGAAGCCGCCTGGAAATATTTCATTCTTTGCGGCGTCGGCATTGCGCAGGCGCTGTTCGGCACGGTGTTGCTGTATATGGCCGCCGAGAAAATACTCGGCGCCGAAGGCGGGGCCTTGTTATGGACTCATTTGAACGAGGTCAAGGGGCGGCTCGATCCGACGATTATGGCGTTGGCGTTCGCTTTCCTGTTTATCGGCTACGGCACTAAGATCGGTCTAGTCCCATTGCATAGCTGGTTGCCGGACGCGCACGCCGAAGGGCCGACGCCGGTGTCGGCGGTGCTTTCGGGTTTGTTGCTGAATGTCGCGGTGTATGCCTTGTTGCGCTGCAAGGTGCTGACCGACGGCGCACTCGGACGACCGCTTGCCGGGCAATTGATGATGGCGTTCGGTTTGTTGTCGGTGATCGTGGCGGCCTTCTTCCTGATGCGGCAGAAAGATGTGAAGCGCATGTTCGCCTACTCGTCGATCGAGCATATGGGGCTGATCGTCTTTGCGTTCGGCATGGGGGGCGCGGTGGCGGGCTATGCGGGGCTGCTGCATATGACGGCGCATTCGCTGATTAAATCCGCCATCTTTTTTACCGTCGGGCATGCGGCGCAAAAAGCCGGGACTCAAGTCATCGATGACATTCGCGGTCTGATCAAGGTGACTCCTTCGTTGGGCTGGGGCATGATGTTGGGATCGCTGGCGATTCTCGGCATGCCGCCGTTCGGCGTGTTCGCCAGCGAGTTTTTAATCTTGACCACGGCGATGCGCGATCAGCCTTGGGCCACGCCTTTTCTGCTGTTGGCCCTAGGCGTGGCGTTTGCCGCCGTGTTCGCACGAGTTCAGGCGATGGTCTTCGGCGAGACGACGCTCAAGCCTTTGACGCATCCCCCAGCCTTGATTCCGGTCTTTGTCCACCTGGGCTTGGGCTTGATGCTAGGCGTGTATATCCCGCCTTATCTGGACGAATGGTGGCGGCTGGCGGCGACAATGTTAGGAGGCTAGCGGATGCGAGTTCCCGG
>DATETD010000230.1:0-2185 GCA_035283885.1 Rhodocyclaceae bacterium | reverse complement strand
GCTGGTCACGCAATCGACGGCGCTCGTCTGCATGCTCGCCTTCGGCCGATTCATGGGGCTCAAGGTCAAGCGGGTGCGGGTGCCGCTAAGAGGCTTGTTGTTTTTTTCGCTGGCGGGCGTTACCGAAGCGGTCGGTTCGCTCTGCACGTTTTTTGCGCTGATTTACGGTCCCGCGGCGCTCTTGTCGCCCATCTGGCGCATCTCGCCGCTGGTGACCTTCGCCCTGGCGCGCTTTACCTTGAAAGGAATCGAAGTGGTGACGCTCAGAGACGGCGTGGCGGCGTCGTTGATCGTCGCCGGAGTATTTGTCCTGAGCCGAGGGTGAGCGTCATGTTCGCGGCGTGATCTCGAACACCACACGGTCCATTTGCGGCGGCGAATCACGCAGGGTCAGGATTTGGCGGCGCAGGGCGTCGTCGGTGAGCTGCTTGGCCATACAGGAAATCTTCTCTCCCTTCAGGGTTATCTCGACCGCGGGATGACGAATCATGTTCAGGCACCAGTGCTTCCCTTTCACCTTGCTCGATGAAGCATAAAAGTTTCCGTTGAAATAGGCGAAGCGCAGCTCGACGGTTCGCGGCAACCCGGTCTTGCGTCCGGTGGTGGTTAAATGCGCGACGACCGTCGAACCCTCTTTGAGATTCATGTCTCGAATATATGGTTGCGCCAGCCGCGACACAAGCGCGCCTTGACTCCCTTGTTCATCGGGGGATAAGCTTAGCGCGTTTTAACACGCCACAAGCGACGGAGGCATCCATGGCAGCCAAGAAATCAACGGGAATAAAACCAACGATGATCAAATTCGGCGGCGGCATCGGCGCCGTGCGCGCTTTGCCCAAGGCCAAGGGAGAGCGGCCCGCGGTGATCATCTTGCACGAGCGCTACGGCATCGATCAGCATACGAAAGATTTGACAGTCAAGCTGGCTCAGGCTGGTTTTGTCGGCTTGGCGCCGGATCTCTTTCATCGTTTCACCGGCGACCGCAAGGCGGTGCTGCGAGGCGAGCAAAGGGTCGATCTCACCGACGACGGCGCGCTGGCGGACTTGAACGCGGCGGTGGAGTATTTGAAAAGGCTGCCCAGCGTCAATGCCTCGCGCATCGGCATCATCGGCGTCTGCCAATCCGGGCGCCAATCGCTTCTGTTGCCGGCGAACCGAACTGACATCGCCGGCGCGGTGGTGCTCTACGGCGCCATCGGCGGCAGGGAATGGCAGAGCAACGAGCTGCGGCCAACGCCGGTGGAAGAGCTCGTCGCAAAAGTAAGCTGCCCCGTGCTCGGCGCCTTCGGCGAGGCGGACCATATCATTTCTGTGGACGACGTCGTGCGTTTCCGCAACTGCTTTGAGAAAGCCAAGAAGAGCTACCACATCCGCCTCTACCGCGACGCGCCGCACGGCTGGCTCAACGACACGATGCCGGGGCGCTACCGCAAAGAAGCGGCGAATGATGCCTGGAAACTCATGATGGCGTTTTTGAAGAAGTGCTTTGCCGGCGGCTGGGACAAAGATAGAATCGCTTGTACCTTCGAAAGCGATTATTCGACCAAGTATGATTTCAGCAAAAATGTCCGGATGGAATAGGGGGAACCACAAACATGCGCCGGAATATGCTCCGCGTTAGTTTGGCCATCGCGATTTTCCTTGCGCCTACGCAAATAATGTTCGCAGTTCCTACTGCGGCCGGCGCAGAGCGCATAGCTATCGCGACGCCGAGTAGAGGCCTATTTGAGTTTCCGGTCGTCGTCGCCATGCGCAAAGGGTTTTTCAAAGACGAAGGGATCGACGTCGACAAGATTCAAATGCAGCCGGCGGTCGCGGTCAAGGCGCTGGTTTCCGGCGACGTCAATTATCTGCTCGCCTGGGGGTCGGCGCTGCGCGCCGCGGTCACCGGCGTGCCGATCAAGGCGGTGCTCGGCATGGTGTCGCGGCCGCTCCATGTATTGGTTGCCCGGCCGGAGATCAAAACACCGAAGGATCTCAAGGGCAAGATCATCGGCGTCGATTCGGTCGCCGGCACGGTGGATTATCTATCTCGGGTAGCGGTGCGCCATTTCGGCTTGGAACCTGAGAGGGACGTGAAAATCATCGTCACCGGCGAAAGTTCGATCCGGCTCGCGGCACTGCACGCGGGCTCCATCGACGCCACGCCCATCGACATTGCCTTCGCCGTCAAGGCGGAAGACGA
>DATETD010000229.1:0-3395 GCA_035283885.1 Rhodocyclaceae bacterium | reverse complement strand
GCGATATTGCAATTTCGATCAGCCTTTTGTCATTAGTGGCCGTGCTCGGCCTCTGGATCGGCAATTGGCGTGTTTATGGAGTGGGGTTCGGCATCGGCGGCGTGCTGTTCGGCGGCTTGTTCGTCGGTCATTTTGTCGGGGCTTACCGCATCGTGCTCGACGAACATACCTTGCACTTCGTGCGGGAGTTCGGCCTGATTTTGTTTGTTTATACTATCGGCATTCAAGTGGGGCCGGGGTTCTTCTCGTCCTTGCGCAGTTCGGGTCTCAAGCTCAATGGATTCGCCGCATTACTGGTGATACTCAGCGCATTGACGGCGCTGTTGCTGCATAAGTTTTTCGCGATTCCCTTGCCGGTGATACTCGGGGTGTTTTCGGGGGCGGTGACGAATACGCCGTCCTTGGGCGCAGGGCAGCAAATCTTGACGGAACTTGGCGCAACGTCCGCTTCGGTCGGTTCGATGGGCGCCGGCTACGCCGTAGCCTACCCTTTCGGCATTTGCGGCATCTTGTTGGCGATGTGGCTGGTGCGGCTGTTTTTCAAGATCAATATCGAAAAGGAAGCCGAACGTTGGGCGGTCGAGAGCGGGCAAAATAAGGAAAATCTGCATACGATGAATGTCGCGGTGCAGAATCCGAATCTCGAAGGCTTGAAATTGAACGATATTCCGGGCCTCACCAATCAAGACGTGGTGTGTTCGCGGCTCAAGCGCAATGGCGAACTGATGGTGCCTAAACCCGAAACGATTATTCATCTCGGCGATGTGGTGCATCTGGTCGGCGAAACCGCCGCCTTGAACAGTCTGCGCTTGGTGATCGGCGCACAGGTGGAGGTGTCCTTATCGACCGCCGGCACCGATTTCAGCGTCGAGCGCGTGGTCGTGACCAACGAGCAGGTGCTCGGCAAAAAAATCCGCGAACTGCATATCTGGCATCAATACGACGTGGTCGTGTCGCGCATCCATCGCGCCGGAGTCGAACTGATTCCGAGCACCCAGACCAGTTTGCAGTTCGGCGACATCCTGAATCTGGTCGGACGCCCCGAAGCGATCGAAGCCGTGGCCAACATCGTCGGCAATTCGAAGCACAAATTATTGCAAGTGCAAATGCTGCCGGTATTTATCGGCATCGGACTCGGCGTATTGCTCGGCTCCGTGCCGTTCTTTATTCCGGGCTTCCCGGCGGCGCTGAAGCTGGGCCTGGCCGGCGGGCCGCTGGTGGTCGCCTTGTTGCTGTCGCGTCTGGGCAGTATCGGCAAGTTGTACTGGTTTATGCCGCCTAGCGCCAATCTGGCGTTGCGCGAACTCGGCATCGTGCTATTTCTGGGGGTGGTCGGTCTAAAATCCGGCGGCAATTTTTTGCATACCTTGACGCAGGGCGACGGTTTGCTGTGGATGCTGTACGGTGCGGCGATCACCTTTATCCCCTTGATGATCGTCGGCTTTCTCGCGCGCGCATATGGGCGGCTCGATTACCTGACCTTATGCGGTCTGCTTGCGGGTTCGATGACCGATCCTCCCGCGCTGGCGTTCGCCAACAATATGCATCCCACCTGCGGCGCCAGTGCCTTGGCCTATGCGACGGTATATCCGATGGTAATGTTCATGCGCATCGTTTCGCCGCAGTTGCTGGCGATTTTGCTCTGGGCGGGGCCGTAGCGCGCTTGCTCCACTCCCATGTTGGGCTTTAACCAGCCCAACCTACAGGGGATGCCGGTATGCATACCCCTGGATCGTCGCTAGACATCAGACGCGCGTCGCCGCCCGGTTCAAGCAGTCCAGATAGGCCGCACCGTCCAAGCCTTGGCCCGAGCGTTGCGCGTGCCAGATCGTTTCGCCCAGACATTCCAAAATAATATGCAATGCGCTATGGCGGTCGGCGGTTTTGCTTTGCAGCCGCTCGAAAATTCCACGGATTCCGGGCGGTTGGTCGATCGATAGCTGCTCTTCGATCGCCAGATGCAAGGACAAATGCAGGAAGGGATTGGTCTGGCCTTGCTCGGGCGTCCATTCGCGACCGATGGCGTCGTCGGCCTCCAGCAATTCGTGATATTCCGGGTGTAATTCGATCATATCGGCGGCGATAACTTCGAGTGGCGTCGCGGGTTGGTTTCGACGGCGCTTGGCCCATGCGGCGACGATAAACTGCCGTGCTTGATCGCGACTAGGATTGAACATGGATTTTTCCTTCGGTATTTTCTTGGACTTTTGCTTCATAGGCGCACAAATCGCGCACCGGGCACGCGGGACAGTCGGGCTTGCGCGCCTTGCAGGTATAGCGTCCCAATAAAATCAGCCAGTGATGCGCATGCAGCCTATATTCCGTCGGCACGACTTGCAGCAAACGCCGCTCGACGTCGGCTACATTCTTTCCGGGCGCGAGTCCGGTGCGGTTGGACACGCGAAAAATATGCGTATCGACCGCCATGGTCGGCTGTTGGAACAGCACGTTCAATACCACGTTGGCGGTTTTACGCCCGACGCCCGGCAAGGCTTCGAGTGCGGCGCGATCCGCCGGCACTTCGCCGCCGTGCTGTTCGACCAGTTGCCGCGCCAATCCCGCGACATTCTTCGCCTTATTGCGATACAAGCCCAGCGTGCGGATAGAGTCGGCGATCCCCTGCTCGCCCAAAGTCGCTATGGCGTGCGGCGTCGGATAGCTCGCGAACAACGGTCGCGTCGCGCGATTCACGCCTTTGTCGGTCGACTGCGCCGACAAGACCACGGCGACCAGCAACTGAAACGGCGTGTCGTATTCCAACTCGGTTTTAGGCTCGGGGTCCAGCGCCGCGAGACGCGAGAAAAAGGCGTCGATCTGCGCCGGAGTCATAAAATTATAATTTTATGAATTATGCCGCCGCAGCCGCTTTGCGCCGCTCCAGCATCAGCCGATGGTTGGCGCGCGCGTCGAGCCAGTTGCGCCCCGCGATCATAAATCCCAATACGATAAACGCGCCGGGCGGCAGGATGGCGATCAAAAAGCCCGGATAGTCCGCCGGCAACACCTGCCAAGCGGATAGGCTGGGGAAGATCATTTCGATGCCCGAGAACAGCGTGCCCTGCCCCACCAGTTCGCGCACGGCGCCCAGCAGGGCAATCACCCAAACGAAGCCCACGCCCATCGTCAAGCCGTCGAGCGCGGCGGCGGCGCGCGCGTTTTTGGCGGCGAAAGCTTCGACGCGCGCCAGTACGATGCAATTGGTGACGATCAGCGGAATAAAGATACCGAGCATGCCATACAACTCATGCAGCCAGGCGTTCAGCGCCATATCGACCACGGTGACCAACGCCGCGATAATCAGGATGAACACCGGAATCCGGATCTCATACGGAATCAAGGCGCGCAACGCCGAAATCGCCAGATTCGACATCACCATGACGACGACAGTCGCCAGC
>DATETD010000228.1:0-7053 GCA_035283885.1 Rhodocyclaceae bacterium | reverse complement strand
AAAGCCTGCTGGGTATCCAGCAGCGACGCCTGCAACTTGACGTCGGCTTGAGCCTCGGGCATCAACTGCGACAGGAACAGGCGCGACTCGCCAATCCACTTAGCGTAAGGTTGCTCGGTGGCCATGGCGTGCTTCAATTCGGCGTCGTCGATGATCCGCCCGGCGTCGAGGTCGATCAGGAACATCTTGCCCGGCTGTAAACGCCACTTCTTAACGATCTTTTCTTCGGCGAAGGTCAACACGCCCATTTCGGACGCCATCATCACGATATCGTCGTCGGTCACCAGATAACGCGCCGGACGCAAGCCGTTGCGGTCCAAGGTCGCACCGATCTGCCGCCCGTCGGTAAACGCCACCGCCGCCGGACCGTCCCACGGCTCCATCACCGGAGCATGGAATTCGTAGAACGCGCGCCGCTCTTCGTCCATCGAAGGATTACCGGCCCAGGCTTCGGGAATCAGCATCATCATGGCGTGCGGCACCGAGTAGCCGCCCATCACCAAGAGCTCCAAGGCATTGTCGAAACTCGCCGAATCCGACTGTCCTTCGACGATCAAGGGCCAAAGCTTATCGAGATCGCTGCCGAGCCACTTGGAGCGCATCGCCATCTGCCGCGCCGCCATCCAATTGACGTTGCCGCGCAAGGTATTGATTTCGCCATTGTGGGCGATCATACGGAAAGGATGAGCGCGATCCCAGGTCGGAAAGGTGTTGGTGGAAAAGCGCTGATGCACCAAGGCCATCGCCGACACCAGACGCGGATCTTGCAGATCGAGAAAATAACTGCCGACCTGCGCCGCCAACAACATGCCTTTATAAACGATGGTGCGCGACGATAACGAAGGAATATAGAAGTGCTTGACGTCGTCGAGCTTCAGGCCGCGCACCTCGTGTTCGATACGCTTCCTGATTACGAACAGACGACGCTCGAACGCATCCTGATCGACGCAATCGACCGCACGTCCGATAAATACTTGACGCATAACCGGTTCGATCTCGCGGGCGGACTGCGCCAAGCCGCTGGGATCGCGCGGCACATCGCGCCAGCCGAGGAAATTCTGCCCTTCCTGATGAACGATGCGCGCCACCACGGATTCGCACGCGGCGCGACCATTCGCCGACTGCGGCAAAAAGAAAATACCGCAAGCATAAAATCCCTCAGGGGGCAGCGTCTCGCCCTGTCGCACGTTGCGTGCGTATTCCTCACGCAAAAACGCATCGGGGAGCTGCAACAAGATGCCCGCACCGTCGCCCAACAAAGGGTCGTAACCGGTGGCGCCTCGATGTTCCAGGTTTTTGAGAATCAGCAAGCCTTGCTCGATAATCGAGTGGCTCTTGCGATTTTTGAAGTGAGCAACAAAACCAACGCCACAGGCGTCGCGCTCTCGTGCAGGGTCATACAGACCCTGGCGCTGGGGGAGCACCATTGTGTCTTTCCTCAGAAGTACGGCCGGAGAAACCAAGCCAGAGAAGCCGGGAAGCAATCGCCACCCCGGCACAAACCAAACTAGGACCAAACTAAGCCAATGCCGAAACCTAGGCCCGATTACGTTATAACAACCGTAAAATTTCAAGCCGGTACAGACGGGTCGGCGACTATACCGTCAATGACAAATTAAATCAATAGCCGCCGCAACCGACCCCGGTATGCCCAACAATACCGACGACAGCGAACGCATTACGTCTCGCCTACCGAAAACAAGCGGCGATGCTCCTTCACCGCATATCTATCAGTCATTCCAGCGATATAGTCCGCCGCCACGCGCGCCAAATCGACGTGCTGCGCAAGTTCCTGATATTGCGGCGGCAACAAGCGTCGATCGGACATAAAAACCTCGAACAGATCGCGCACGATACGCGAGGCCTTACTCGCCATCCGCAGCACCTGATAATGACAATAAAGATGTTCGCGCAAGAAAACCTTGATTTCGCGATTTTCGTCGTGCATCGTCGCCGAAAACCCGATCGACGGCGGCGCTTGGCGCACCTCGGCGACGGAGCGCGGCGCCAGTTCGGCGATGCGTCGCGCCGATTCGCGCAACAAATCGCCGACTTGCGCATCGATCATACGCCGGACGATTTCATGCACACGCCGCCGCGCCGCCAAACCCGGATATTCCGCATCGACTTCGCGCGCATGACGAGCGAACAAGGAGACCTCGGACAACTGCTCGGGAGTAATAAAACCCGAGCGCAGCCCGTCGTCGACATCGTGATTGTTATATGCAATCTCGTCTGCAATATCGCAAATCTGCGCTTCCAGCGATGGCCTTTCGTTTTGCAAAAATCGCCGCCCTAGAGAACCCGACTCAGCGCCCAATTCGCGCGCGCGCGCCGGCGAACAGTGCTTGAGTATGCCTTCGCGCGTTTCGAACATCAGATTCAAACCATCGAAGGCGGCATAACGCTCTTCGAGACGATCGACGATGCGTAAAGATTGAAGATTGTGCTCGAAACCGCCATACGCCTGCATACACGCATTCAGCGCTTCCTGACCGGCATGACCGAACGGGGTATGGCCGAGATCGTGCGCCAAAGCGATCGCCTCGACCAAATCGTCATTCACGTTCAATGCGCGCGCAATCGAACGCGCAATCTGCGCCACTTCGATGCTATGCGTCAGCCGAGTGCGAAACAAATCGCCTTCATGATTGACAAATACTTGAGTCTTATATTCGAGCCGTCGGAAAGCGGCGGAATGCACAATGCGGTCGCGGTCGCGCTGGAATTCGCTGCGCGAGTGCGGACGCGGCTCGGCCAACGCACGCCCCATGCTGCAGGCGTCGCTAACGGCGTAAGGCGCAAACTCGATCATCGCACTCGACGTTCAACAACAGGCATTTATCGTTTCGACCACCAGATGTCGCGGCGCTTCGTCGGTCAACACCGCCGCACCCAGGCTTTTCAGCAACACCAAGCGCTGCCGCCCCGCCATCACCTTCTTGTCGTGCGACATCAAGTCGAGATAACGCTCGCCGCCGAGCGGCGCGCCTTTGACCGGCAAACCGGCGCGCAGCAACAACGCCGTCACGCGCTCCACATCGGCAACGTCAAGCCAACCCAATCGGCGCGACAACTCCGCCGCCATAACCATCCCTGCGGCCACCGCTTCGCCATGCAACCATTCGCCATAACCTGCGCCGGTTTCGATGGCGTGGCCGAAGGTATGCCCGAGATTGAGCAAGGCGCGTCCGCCCGATTTATCGGTCTCGAACTCGTCCGCCGCCACGACTTCGGCTTTATTGACGCAGGATCGCCGAATCGCCTCGGCCAGTAACTCGGGGTCGCACGCGCGCAACGCCTCCATATGCGTCTCCAACCATTCCAAGAACGGCAGATCGCGAATCAGTCCGTACTTGATCACTTCGGCCAAGCCCGCCGACAGCTCGCGCGGCGGCAAGGTTGTCAACGTCTCGGTATCCGCGAGCACGCACTGCGGCTGCAAAAACGCGCCGATCATATTCTTGCCGCGCGGATGATTGATGCCGGTCTTGCCGCCGACCGAAGAATCGACCTGAGACAGCAGCGTGGTCGGTACTTGAATAAACGGCACGCCGCGCTGATAGCTGGCCGCGGCAAATCCGGTCAGATCGCCGATCACGCCGCCGCCCAAGGCGATCAGCGTAGTCGAACGATCGCAACGCGTCGCCAGCAAAGCATCGAAAATCAGGTTAAGCGACTCCCAATTCTTATACATCTCGCCATCGGGCAAGACGATAGCCGTCGCGTCAGCGCCGACTTTCGCCAAGCTTTGCAGCAGGGTTGATAAATAAAGCGGCGCCACGGTTTGGTTGGTGACCACAGCCACGCGCGGCGAACGCAAGCAAGCAGCGATCGTCTCGCCTTGCGGCAACAACCCCCGTCCAATCAAAATATCATAAGCTCGATCGGCCAGCCCGACATTCACGCAACGCATCGCGACAACTCCTTTTCAATGAGATTCACCAGATGACTCACCAGCCCGCCTTGGGTGTCGATCACGATATCGGCCACCTCGCGATACAGCGCATCGCGACTCGCATGCAATTCTTCTAGTTTGAGGTAAGGCTCGGGCACCTGCAACAATGGGCGATTGCGGTCGTGACGGATGCGCTCGAACAACACGCGCGGCGGCACATTCAGATAAATCACCGTGCCGACCGATCGCAAAATCGCTCGATTCTCCGGCAGCAATACGATGCCCCCGCCCGTGGCGACCACCAGATTTTCACGCTGAGCGAGTTCGACGAGCATCTGCGCCTCGCGTTGCCGAAAGCCCGCCTCCCCCTCTTTTTCGAAAATAAAAGGAATGCGCACCCCGGCGCGGGCTTCGATTTCATGATCCGAATCGACAAAACGCCGACCCGTGCGCTTGGCAAGCTGGCGTCCGACTGTGGTTTTCCCGGCGCCCATCAGGCCGATTAAATAGACATTGGCGTAAGACATCCGGGGAGTTTAGCATCCGAACGCCGCATCTCGCAGTCACGCCCACCCGTTGCATACATCGATTAAGACACGTACCATTCGGGTTTTCGTCTTTGGCGAACTTTCGAAGAAGGTTGAGATGACCCGTATCCGTTGCCAACAAGGGCCGCTGCCCTTAATCGCTGCCCTGTCCGTGCTCTGCCCTCCATTTGCCGCATGGGCGCAAGTTCCAGCCGATCTGCTGAATAATCTCTCGCCGGCGCAAATCGACCAAATGCGCCAAATGCCCCCTGGCGAGCTGGAAAAACTGCGCAACAAAGTCGAGCGACCCATCGCACAGCCGCTCAATGCCTTACCGAGCGCGCCACGCCAAGGCGCCGAGCAAATCGAAGGACGGGTCAAAGCCAGCGGCGAACGCGCCAAATTGACCGAAGTCGCCGGCGATAAAGTCATCGACACCCAAACCGCTCCGCCGAAACAGTACGGTTACGACCTCTTCGAAGGCGTCGCCACCACCTTTGCGCCGGTGACCGATATTCCGATCACCGCCGACTATCTGATCGGCCCCGGCGACACCGTGATCGTCAACTACCTGGGCGCGCGTAACGAGCAATATTCGCTAATAGTCAATCGCGAAGGACAACTCACCCTCCCCGGCATCGGCCAGGTGGTGGTGTCGGGCATGACCTTCGAATCCATGAGCATGATGCTGCTGGAGCGTGTCGAAAAACAGATGATAGGAGTAAAAGCCTCGGTGACTATGGGGCCGCTACGCTCGATTCGGGTGTTTATCTTGGGCGAAGCCAATCGTCCGGGATCGTATACCGTCAGCGCCTTATCGACGATCACCAACGCCCTGTTCGTCAGCGGCGGCGTCAAAAGCATCGGCTCCTTGCGCAAGATCGAACTGCGCCGCGGCAACAAAACCATACGTCATCTCGATTTATACGATCTGCTGATGCGTGGCGATACGCAGGGCGACGAGCGCTTGCAACCCGGCGACGTTATTTTCATTCCCAAGATCGGCCCTACGGCCACCGTCATCGGCGAAGTATTGCGCCCGGCGATCTACGAACTGAAGGGCGAAAAAACCGCGCAAGAATTATTGGAATTATCCGGCGGCTTATTGCCGGGCGCATATCCGCAAACCTCGCAAATGGAGCGCGTCGACAATCACCAGCATAAGACGCTGGTGGATGTCAATTTGAGCGAAGCTAAAGGGAAACGCATTGCGATTCAGGATGGCGACGTGCTGCGCGTCTATTCGGTGCTCGACAAGCTGGAAAAGGTCGTACTGCTGTCGGGGCATGTCGCACGCCAGGGCGGACTGCAATGGCGTCCCGGCATGCGCCTCACCGATCTAGTGACCGGTTACGACGATCTGCTGCCCAAGCCCGACATGCGCTACGCCATCGTCAAACGCGAACTGCCGCCGGATCGCCGCGTCCAAGTGCTGTCGGTCGATTTGGGTCGCGCCTTGGCCGACAAACAATCCAGCGCCAATATCGAGTTGCAAGCGCGCGACGAATTGATCGTGTTCCCATCCGAAACGCCGCGCACCGCTTTATTGACCCCGTTGATCGGGCTGTTGCGCAATCAAGAGCGCCGTAACGAACCGGCGCGCATTGTTTCGGCCTTCGGCTATATGCGTTTCCCCGGATCGTACCCTTACGAAGAAGGCATGACATTGCATCGTCTATTGCAGGCCGCCGCCGACGACCGTCCGCGCGCCGACCTGAATCGCGTGCTGCTGGTGCGTCAAGATCCGACGACCCGCGCCATTTCGACCCATTTGATCGACGTTTCGGCCCAACAACAATTGGAATACAAGTTGCAAGCCGGCGACGAACTCTACGTATTCAATCAAGACGAAGACAAGTCGCGTGCCGGCACAACGCCTGCCGCTACGGAATCGCCCCCCCCTACGGCGTCGGCAAGGACGCCGCTCGTCAGTTCGGCTACCAAAACGTCCGCGACCGAAAACGAAACCAAAGTGGCTACCGAACTGCAAGCTCGACAAACACTCCTCGACTCGGTACTGCAACGTTTGCGCCAACAAGCGCGTAGCGGGCAACTCGCCAAAGTCGTGTCGATTAGCGGCCCCGTGATGTTCCCCGGCGACTACCCGCTAACGCAATCGATGAAAATCAGCGACTTGATCGCATTTTCCGGCAAGTTTCGCGAGAACGCCTATGTGCTCGAAGGCGAACTGTCGCGCGTCGAACTGCTGGATGGCAAGTTACGCAGCGTCAACCATCGAAGCATCGATTTGGCGGCGATCGCTCGCGGCGAATCGGCTCACGACGTCGAGCTGCGCCCCTATGACAGTCTAATTATTCGCCCGATCCCGGGCTGGGAAGAGACCGCCCTGGTCGAAATTGCCGGCAGAGTGCGCTTCCCCGGTCAATACGCCATCAAACGCGGCGAAAAACTCTCGCATCTGGTGCAACGCGCCGGCGGCTTGATCGACTACGCCGCGCCGGAAGCGGCGGTATTTACCCGCAAAACCTTGCAAACCAAGGAGCGCGAATCCATGGAACTGCTGGCGCAACGCCTGGAAAGCGAAATCGCCGCCGTAACGGTGCGCAGCAGCAATACCCCGACGAATGTTACAGGCGCCGCTGCCCCCCAAGCGCAAGCCGGCATGCT
>DATETD010000227.1:0-11116 GCA_035283885.1 Rhodocyclaceae bacterium | reverse complement strand
CGCATCCGTTCGACGCAAGCCATCGGGCGCTTGGCAATCGACCTGCCGCGCATTATCGACGAGGTGAACAGCAAAAACGCCAGTCCGCAGGATGTCACGCTGGAACCGGGCGACCGACTGTTTATTCCCGTCATACAGGAGTCCATCTCCGTCGTCGGCGAAGTCAACTTTCCCGTTTCGCTACGCTACGAAGATGGCTTGTCGCTGGGCGACTATATCGACAGCGCCGGGGGTGCTACGCAAAATGCCGACGAAGACTCGATTTACGTGATCCGCGCCAACGGCAAAGTTCAAACCAGCAACCACTCTTCGTGGTTGATCGGCAGCAGCCCGAAGATTCGCCCCGGAGACACAATCGTCGTTCCTATGGATATCAAACAAGTAGCGCCGGTGGCCTTATGGACCAGCGTCAGTCAGATATTCTCCAACCTCGCGGTTAGTCTAGCTGCCTTGAAGACCATAGGGATCGCTAAATAATGGCTACCGAGATCAATCAATCGCCGGTTCGCGACGACGACGAGATCGATTTGCTCGAACTCGTCAAAACGCTGTGGTCGGAACGGCGCTTTATCGTGCTATTCAGCTTACTGATTTGCGCGCTGGCAGCGGGATATAGCCTCACCATTCCTCCGTCTTTCAAAGCCGAAGCCGTGGTGCAGATCAAAGGAAGCTCCAGTAGCTCAAAAGGAGGCGTCGCCGCGCTTGCCGGCTTCGCCTCAGTCGCCGGCATCTCGATGGGCGGCGACCAAACGCTGGAAGCCACCATGGGAATTCTACGTTCCAAGGAATTGGTGCGCAGTTTTATTCGTAGCGAAAAGCTGATCGACACACTGTTGAACAGCGAAGAAAAGGGCGTCTCCCTGCCTTCGCCTTCGCAGTTGATCGGGAAAACGATCGGCGGCGGCGAAGACAAGCAGGTCGACCCCGAACGCCAACTTGAACTGGCGCGCGAAACATTCACTAAAGGAGTGATGACACTTTCCGAAGACAAAAAGACCGGCTTGGTGACGATTTCCATCGCCTGGAAAGACCCCGCCATCGCCGCCGACTGGGCCAATCGTTTCGTCGCGATGGCCAACAGCCATCTACGCGAACTCGCGATCGACCGTGCGCAGAAAAACTTGGAGCACCTCAATACCGAACTGCCTAAAGCGTCGGTGGTCGCGGTGCAGCAGTCGATCTACCGTCTGATCGAAGAGCAAGTCAAATCGATCATGGTCGCCGTCGTCGAACGCGAATACGCCATCCGCGTGATCGACCCCGCTACCAAGCCCTTGCGCAAAGATTCGCCGAAGCGCGCATTGATGGTGATGCTAGCCGGACTGGCCGCCGGCATGCTGGCTATCGTTATCGTGCTGATTCGTAAGCGGTATGCGCCCGATAAGCCCTGGCGCATACGATTCCTCAACGCGCCCCGCAAACCGGCCGGCGTTTAGCGGACGACGCGCGCTTTATCCGTCCCGCCAGAGCCGACTTTTCGCATCCGCTCGGCGCAACTCGATCCGCGCAATACTATCGACATGAGCATCGCCACGCAATCGCCCCCGTACACCCGCTCCCTCTCGCCTTATATTCCCGGCAAACCCATCTCGCAACTCGCGCGCGAAATGGGCATCCCCGTCGAAAACATCGTCAAACTCGCCTCGAACGAAAACCCGCTAGGCATGAGTCCGCGCGCGCGGCGCGCCATCGCGCGCGCGATGGAAGGCGCGGCGCGTTATCCCGACCAATTCGACTTAATCGCCGCCCTGGCCGAACGTCACCAGGTCGCCGCGGCGCAAATCGTACTCGGCAACGGCTCCAACGACGTGCTGGAAATGGCGGCGCGTGTCTTTCTTGCGCCGCAACGTTCGGCGGTGTTTTCCGAATACGCGTTTGCGGTCTACCCCTTGGCGACCCAGGCCAGCGGCGCGCGCGGCTTGGTCGCACCCGCCAAGGACTACGGTCACGATCCCGACGCCCTCATCGCGGCGATCCAGGACGACACGCATCTGCTGTGGATCGCCAACCCTAACAATCCCACCGGCAATTTTCTACCGCCCGAAGCATTGCGCGCGCTGCTGCGTCGCATCCCTGGGCATATCGCCGTGGTGCTCGACGAGGCCTATAACGACTACCTCGCGCCCTCGCTACGCGCCGACACTGTGCGCTGGATCGAAGAATTTCCCAATCTGATCGTCACGCGCACCTTCTCGAAAATCTATGGCTTGGCGGGATTGCGCATCGGCTATGCCGTTGCGCATGCGGACGTCGCCGACCTGATGAATCGCGTGCGCCAACCCTTCAACGTCAACACCCTGGCCTTGGCCGGCGCACTGGCCGCCTTGGACGATCGCCAATTCCTGGCCGACAGCGATGAACTCAATCGCTGCGGCATGGAGCAACTGACGGCGGGTTTCCGGCGCATGGAACTGTCGTTCATCCCGTCCTATGGAAACTTCATTACTGTTGCCGTAGCCGACGGCGGCGGCGTCAATACCCGCCTGCTGCGCGAGGGCGTGATCGTGCGCCCCTTGGCCGGCTACGGCTTGCCTAAGCACCTGCGCATCACCATCGGCCTCGAAAGCGAAAACCGCCGCTTGCTGGACGCCTTGGAACGCGCCATCGCTCGCGAATAAACGCCGATATGCTGAATAAGCTCGTTATCTGCGGCGTCGGCCTGATCGGCGGCTCGTTTTCGCTCGCGCTCAAAGCCGCCGGCGCGGTGCGAGAAGTCGTCGGCGTAGGACGCAGTCAAGCCCCGTTGCAAGAAGCATTGCGCCTCGGCTCGATCGACCGCATCGCCGCCGATTGGCGCGACGCGCTACACGGCGCCGATCTGCTGCTGCTCGCCACCCCGGTCGGTCAAATGCCGCAGATTCTCGCCGCCCTGGAACCCGAACTGACGCCGCAAACCGTCGTCACCGACGGCGGCAGCACCAAAAGCGATGTCGTCGCGGCGGCGCGCGCGGCACTCGGCGATAAAATCGCCCAATTCGTTCCGGGCCATCCGATCGCCGGCGCGGAAAAAAGCGGCGCATCCGCCGCCCTCGCCGACTTATATCGCGGCAAACGCGTCGTACTCACGCCGTTGCCGGAAAATTCGGCCGAACATCTGCACCGCGTGCAAACCGCGTGGCAAACCTGCGGCGCCCAGGTCTCGCTCTTGAGCGCCGCGGAGCACGACCAAGTATTCGCCGCCGTCAGCCATCTACCGCATCTACTGGCGTTCGCACTGGTGCACGACTTCGCCCAGCGTCCCAACTCGGAACAACTGTTCGGCTTTGCCGCGAGCGGCTTTCGCGATTTCACCCGCATCGCCGGCAGCCATCCCGAGATGTGGCGCGACATCTGCATCGCCAATCGCCGCGCGCTGCTGGCCGAATTGGACGCCTACAGCAACGAGCTGATGCGCACCCGCGTCCTGCTGGCCGAAGGCAACGCCGCCGGCCTCGAAGCCATGTTCGCCACGGCGCGCCGGCGACGCGAACAATGGCTAAACGCGTCGAAATAAGCCATCCACCGCACTCCTCGCCCATCTGTTGCTTTTCCCCTTACGAATTTATGCACGCCCTCACCCTGCCCCCTCTAGCCCCTGCCCGTGGAACCACCTCGCTGCCCGGTTCGAAAAGCATCTCCAACCGCATGCTGCTGCTGGCGGCGCTGGCTTCCGGCACGACGCAGATTGCGCACCTGCTCGACTCCGACGATACGCGAGTCATGCTGGAGGCGCTCGCCCAACTGGGCGTCGCCGCCACCGCCATCGATAAAAACACCTGGAGCATTGACGGTTGCGGCGGCGTATTTCCGATCAAACGCGCGAAACTCTTCATGGGCAACGCCGGCACCGCAATTCGCCCT
This sequence comes from Rhodocyclaceae bacterium, assembly GCA_035283885.1. GTDB lineage: Bacteria > Pseudomonadota > Gammaproteobacteria > Burkholderiales > Rhodocyclaceae > DATETD01. The sequence goes on along the minus strand of DATETD010000227.1, from coordinate 7,276 downwards.
TTGACAGCGGCGCTCGCGCTGTCCGGCGGCGACTATCGACTCGCGGGCGTCGCGCGCATGCACGAACGCCCGATCGGCGATCTGGTCGACGGCTTGCGCCAAATCGGCGCCGATATTCGCTACGAAAACCACGATGGCTTCCCGCCGTTGCGCATCCATCCCGCCGCTATTCGCCTGAACGCGCCGATTCGCTTGCGTGGCGACGTTTCCTCGCAGTTTCTGACCGCCTTGCTGATGGCGCTGCCGCTTACCGGCCAAGCAGCCGCGATCGAAATGACGACCGAGCTGATTTCGCGCCCCTACATCGAAATCACGCTGAATCTAATGGCGCGCTTCGGCGTCAAGGTGCAGCGCGACGCATGGCGGCGCTTCCTTATCCCCGCGGGACCAGGCTATATCAGCCCCGGTCGCCTGGTGGTCGAAGGCGACGCCTCGGCGGCTTCGTACTTCCTCGCCGCCGGCGCCTTGGGCGGCCCGGTGCGCGTCGAAGGCGTCGGACGCACCAGCATTCAAGGCGACGTGCGTTTCGCCGCGGCGCTCGAAACCTTGGGCGCGCGCATCGAATGGCATGAAAACGCCATCGTCGCGCAAGCGCCGCCAGACGGTCGGCTACGCGCCTTCGATCTCGACCTGAATCATATCCCGGACGCCGCGATGACCTTGGCGGTGTTGGCCTTATTCAGCGACGGCCCCTGTCGTTTGCGCAACATCGGCTCGTGGCGCGTCAAGGAAACCGACCGCATCGCCGCGATGGCGACGGAATTGCGCAAATTCGGCGCACAGGTCGAAGAAGGCGAGGATTGGCTATCCGTCGCGCCAGCGCCGACTTTCGTAGCCCCTTCAGCGCCGACAGCCGTTGCCACTTACGACGACCATCGTATGGCAATGTGTTTTTCGCTGCTGGCGTTCAAAGGCGATCCGGTGACGATACTCGATCCCGCGTGCGTCAATAAAACCTTTCCGGGTTATTTCGACGCGCTGGCGCAGCTTGCCGCACCCGTGATCGCGATCGACGGCCCGTCGGCCTCGGGCAAAGGCACGGTGGCGGAGCGCGTCGCCGCACATTTCGGTTGGCATTACCTCGACAGCGGCTCGCTGTATCGCTTGACCGCGTTGGCGGCGCAACGCAAGCACATCGCCTGGGACGACGAAAACGCCATCGCCGCGATCGCCGCCCTTCTGCCTGCGGACTTTCGCGACGGCAAAATTCTGCTCGACGGCAATGACGTCACCCTGGCGATACGCAGCGAAGACATTTCGGTCGCCGCCTCCAGGATCGCCGCATTACCGGCGGTGCGTAGCGCTTTAGTAGAACGGCAACGCGCTTATCGACGCTTTCCGGGACTGGTCGCCGATGGGCGCGACATGGGTTCGACGATATTTCCCGACGCCATCGTCAAAATATTCCTCACGGCCAGCGCCGCCGCGCGCGCGGAACGTCGCTATAAACAGTTGATCGCAAAAGGCCTGCCTGCTAATATGCACGCCCTTTTGCACGATTTGCAGGAGAGGGACGCACGTGACGCACAACGTAGCGTGGCCCCGCTCCGACAAAGCGACGATGCCGATTTGGTCGACACCACGACCTTAAGCATCGAAGAGGCATGCGCCGCCGTCTTGGCTCGGGTCAAGCCAGCGGGTCAAGCATAAGCGCGCTGAAATGCAACACCGGTGTCATCGCATCTTCGGGTGCGAACGATGAAGAGCAACTAACCCGTCGTCGGTCGGAATTCATAACCCCTAGGATTCGACCTGTTCGACAAAATTTTTTAAGGTATTTAATTAATGTCTACTGCTGATATCGCCGAGAATTCACCCATGGAAAGCTTTGCCGCGCTGTTCGAGGAAAGCCTACAACGCCAAGAGATGCGTGCGGGTGAAGTCATTACGGCGGAAGTTGTCCGCATCGACCAGAATTTCGTGGTCGTCAATGCGGGTCTCAAATCCGAAAGCATGATCGCGATCGAGGAATTCCAAAACGAACGCGGTGAACTCGAATCCCATCCCGGCGATTTCGTGCTGGTGGCGATCGAAATGCTCGAAGACGGCTACGGTTCGACCCGTCTCTCGCGCGAAAAAGCCAAACGCATCGCCGCGTGGAACGACCTCGACAAGGCCATGACGGACGGCATCCTGATCAAGGGTCTGGTGACCGGCAAGGTCAAGGGCGGTCTGACCGTGATGGTCAATGGCATCCGCGCCTTCCTCCCCGGTTCGCTGGTCGATACCCGCCCGGTCAAGGACACCACCCCGTTCGAAGGCAAGGAATTCGAATTCAAGGTCATCAAGCTCGATCGCAAGCGCAACAACGTCGTCGTCTCGCGCCGCGCCGTGCTCGAATCCTCCATGGGCGAAGAGCGTCAGAAGCTGCTCGAAAACCTGCAAGAAGGCACCATCATCAAAGGCGTGGTCAAGAACATCACCGATTACGGCGCATTCGTCGATCTCGGCGGCATTGATGGCCTGCTGCATATCACCGATCTGGCCTGGCGTCGCGTGCGTCACCCGTCCGAAGTGCTCAATGTCGGCGACGAAGTCACCGCCAAGGTGCTCAAGTTCGACCAGGAAAAGAACCGCGTCAGCCTCGGCATGAAGCAACTCGGCGAAGATCCGTGGGTGGGAATTTCGCGTCGCTACCCGTCCGGCACCCGTCTGTTCGGCAAGGTCACCAACCTGACCGATTACGGCGCATTCGTCGAGATCGAACAAGGCATCGAAGGCCTGGTTCATGTCTCCGAAATGGACTGGACCAACAAGAACATTCATCCAACCAAAGTCGTGCAGCTCGGCGACGAAGTCGAAGTCATGATTCTCGAAATCGACGAAGACCGTCGCCGCATCAGCCTCGGCATGAAGCAGTGCATGGCCAATCCGTGGGACGATTTCGCGATGAACCACAAGAAGGGCGACAAGGTGCGCGGCGCGATCAAGTCGATCACCGACTTCGGCATCTTCATCGGCCTGCCCGGCGGCATCGACGGTTTGGTGCACCTCTCCGACCTCTCCTGGTCGGCAGCGGGCGAAGACGCCAAGCAAAACTTCAAGAAAGGCGACGAAGTCGAGGCCATCGTGTTGTCGATCGATGTCGAGAAAGAGCGTATTTCGCTGGGCGTCAAACAGATGGATGGGGACCCCTTCACGAGCTTTATCGCCACGCACGATAAAAACAGCCTCGTGACCGGCACGGTGACCAGCGTCGACGCGCGCGGCGCGACTTTCGACCTCGGCGCCGAAGTCGAAGGCTATCTGCGCGTCTCCGAGTTCTCGCGCGATCGCATCGAAGACCTGACCCAGCATCTCAAGGTCGGCGATGTGCTCGAAACCATGATCGTCAATGTCGATCGCAAGACCCGTTCGATCAATCTGTCGATCAAGGCCAAAGATCAAGTCGAGCAGAATCAGGCGATGCAAAAGTTGGCTGCAGAAAACTCGGCCAGCAGCGGCACCACCAATCTGGGCGCGTTGCTCAAGGCCAAACTCAACCAAAACTGACGAACCGCCTTTCGGGAATAATCACTCATCATGACAAAATCCGAGCTCATCGCCAAGCTGGCGGAACGTTTTCCCCAGTTGATGGCGAAGGACGCCGACTCCGCGGTAAAAGTAATGATCGACGCCCTCACCGAAGCTCTAGCGCGCGGCGATCGCATCGAAATACGAGGGTTCGGCAGTTTTGCGTTGAACTATCGTCCTCCGCGCGTCGGGCGCAATCCCAAATCGGGCGACAAAGTGCACGTACCCGAGAAATACGTACCGCACTTCAAACCCGGCAAGGAATTGCGCGAGCGGGTGGATTTTCAGTGAGTCCTTATCGCGCCGACGCCTCATCGAGATGAAATCCTCGATATCGAAGTCGGCGCGATCATCCGCAACCCACTGCAACCTCACTGCAACTCATAGCGGCGCTTGAGCTGAAGACCTGCTCGGGCGCCGTCTTTTCGCTGAATTTGCGTTGAATTTGCGTTGAATTTGCGTCGATCGACGACCCTGCGACATTATGACAACCTTGCTTAAAATTCTGCTCTGGCCGATGCGGATCGTAGTTTTCATCGGCCTGTTCGGCTTGGCGATTAAAAACAGCGGCCCGGTCGAATTACGTTTCTTTTTTGAAAAAAACTGGAGCGCGCCCCTTTCCGTCGTCATCCTGGCGACCTTTGCGACCGGAGTGGTTATCGGCTTGACCGCCGCGCTGGGCGTCTTGATGCGCCCCAAAAAACGCGAACCGACCCAGCATGGAAATTGACCTATGGTGGCTGCTGGCGCTGCCGATCTTCTTTGCGCTCGGCTGGATCGCTGCGCGCATCGACATCAAGCACCTACTGCGCGAATCGCGCGCCCTACCCCGCTCTTACTTCAAGGGACTGAATTTCCTCCTTAACGAGCAACCCGATCAGGCGATCGAAGCCTTTATCGAAGCGGCGCGCGTCGATCCCGAAACGCTGGAACTGCACTACGCGCTCGGTAGCCTATTCCGTCGCCGCGGCGAAACCGACCGCGCGATTCGCGTCCACCAAAGCCTGATCGAACGCGAAGGATTGAGCAAGCGCCAACGGCTGCATGCGCTATCCGAACTCGGCCAGGACTACCTTAAGGCCGGCCTACTGGATCGCGCCGAAGAAATTTTCCTCAAACTGCGCGGCAGCGAACGCGACGAAGAGGCGCTGAAAAACCTGCTCGAAATCTATCAGCAGGAAAAAGAATGGGCCAAGGCGATCGATATCGCCGACGCCATGCCCAATCATGCCGATCACCTCTGGCAAAAAGAAGCCGCCGAATTTCGTTGCGAACTCGCCGCGCTCGAAATGCTGCATGACCGTCACGACGAAGCGCGCCGCCTGCTCGACGACGCGCTGAACGCCAATCGCAAATGCGTGCGCGCCACGCTGCTGCAAGGCGAACTCGCCGCAAAAGTCGGCGATGACGAGACGGCTCTGGCGCATTGGAAATTCGTCGAGCAACAAAACCCGGCTTACCTGGCGTTGATCGCCGACAAACTGCTGCAAGCCCACATCCGTCTGGAGCGTAAAGAGCCGGGCATCCAAGTCCTGTGCGCCTGGCTGGAGCGCCATTCCTCGCTCGACCTGCTCGACGCCGTCTTTCGCGCCGAACTCGAAAACGCCGGCGCAGAAAAAGCCTATGCGCTGGTGCGCGACGAGTTGCGCCGCAATCCGACGCTGCTCGGCCTCGACAAACTACTCGAAGCGCAAATCCTGTTTGCGCCGGTCGAACGTCGTCCCGACCTCGAATTGATTAAAAATCTGATCCACACCCACACCCGGCGCGTCGCACGCTACCGCTGCGAAGCCTGCGGCTTCAAGGCGCGCCAGTTCTACTGGCGCTGCCCCGGTTGCGGCGGCTGGGAAACCTATCCGCCGAAACGCAGCGAAGAATTCGATATCGCCCCATAATCCATTTCGTTTAATTTTTAGCGAGACCTCTATGAAAATTTCAGTCATCGGCGCCGGCTATGTCGGACTCGTCAGCGGCGCCTGCCTCGCCGACGTCGGCAACGACGTGGTTTGCCTCGACGTCGATCACCGCAAAATCGACACGCTCAACTCCGGCGGCATTCCGATCCACGAACCCGGACTGGATGCGATCGTCAAACGCAACGTCGCCGCCGGACGGCTGCGCTTCACCACCGACATCGAAACCGCCGTCGCCCATGGCGTGCTGCAATTCATCGCCGTCGGCACCCCGCCCGACGAAGACGGCTCGGCCGACTTGCAATACGTCGTCGCCGCCGCGCGCAATATCGGACGGCATATGCAGGACTACAAAGTCGTCGTCGACAAATCCACCGTGCCGGTCGGCACCGCCGATAAAGTGCGACTGGCTCTCGCCGAAGAACTTGCCGCGCGCGGCGCGGCGATCCCGTACAGCGTGGTGTCGAACCCCGAATTCCTCAAAGAAGGCGCGGCGATCGAAGACTTCATGAAACCCGACCGCATCGTCATCGGCGCCGACGATGCGCGCGCGATCGAATTGATGCGCGAACTCTACGCCCCGTTCCAACGCAACCGCGAACGCCTGCTGACGATGGACATCAAGAGCGCCGAACTCACCAAATACGCCGCCAACGCGATGCTGGCCACGCGCATCAGCTTCATGAACGAACTCGCCAACCTCGCCGACACGCTCGGCGCCGATATCGAACTGGTGCGCCAAGGCATCGGCTCCGATCCGCGCATCGGCTTCCACTTCCTTTACCCCGGCATCGGCTATGGCGGCTCGTGTTTTCCCAAAGACGTGCAGGCGCTGATCCGCACCGCCACTGACGCCGGCCAGCCCTTGCAGGTGCTGCAAGCGGTCGAAGCCGCCAACCACGCGCAAAAAAGCATCCTGCCGCGCAAAATCGTCCAACGTCTCGGCGCCGACCTCGGCGGCAAAACCATCGCGCTGTGGGGCTTGGCGTTCAAACCCAATACCGACGACATGCGCGAAGCGCCGAGCCGCGTTCTGATCGAAGACCTGCTGCAACGCGGCGCGCGTGTGTGCGCCTACGACCCCGTCGCCACCGCAGAAGCCAAACGCATCTACGCCGACGAGCCGCGCATTTCCTTCGCTGCCAACCCGATGGCGGCGCTCGACGGCGCCGATGCGCTCGCCATCGTCACCGAATGGAAAGAATTCCGCAGCCCCGACTTCGCCGCGATGAGAGCACGGCTGAAAAATCCGCTGATTTTCGATGGCCGCAATCTCTATAACCCGGCAACCCCGCGTCAAGCCGGTCTGGAATACCACGCCATCGGACGACCCTAATTCATGAACCGCTAGCCGCTCGCCGTCCCGTCCATTCAAGCCGCCCGTATTCTGGTCGTCGGCGATGTCATGCTGGATCGATATTTGTTCGGCGATGTCGCCCGTATTTCGCCCGAAGCGCCGGTGCCTATCGTCAAAATCGAGCGCACCGAAGAACGTCCCGGCGGCGCGGCCAACGTCGCACGCAACTGCGCCGCGCTTGGCGCAAAAGTCTGCCTACTCTCGGTGGTCGGTCCAGACGAGGCCGGACAATCGCTCGCGCGCCTGATGGCCGCCTGCGGCATCGACGCCAGCCTGCATATCGACCCGCAACTCGACACCACCGTCAAACAACGCGTCATCGGTCGCCAGCAGCAACTGCTGCGCATCGATTTCGAAAGCGCGCCCGACCATGAAGTGCTCAACGCTAAGCTGCTCTAATTCGGCCAGCGCCTCCATGAATGCGATGTCGTTATTCTGTCCGATTACGGTAAAGGCGGCCTCGCACATATCGCCGAGATGCTGAATCTGGCGC
>DATETD010000226.1:0-6981 GCA_035283885.1 Rhodocyclaceae bacterium | reverse complement strand
CGCTGTCACTGTCAAGGCGCAGTTTGGCGGAATTCACCCCCCCGAAAATTCCGTAGACCGCGGTCAGGAGGATGGCCAGCAGGCTGACGGCCACCAGCACTTCGATCAAGGTGAAGCCGACGGCGGCTCTCATGGCGCGGGCGTCTCTGCGGCGATGGCGATGCGTCCGGCGAGATTGCCGACCACAGTCCACGCGCCTTCGCTGCTGACGACGCGCAGGCCGAATGGCGGCGGGAAGCCGACCGGCGGAAAAATCAGATCGGGCGGCATATCGTCGGATGCGGCGGACGCAGGCAATGGCGATGAGACGGGTTGCGCCGCCAGCCGTTGCACGCTTACGCCATGCGGCAGTTTGCGATAGCGTAGCGCAATGTCTTGCTGCGTCGGCTGCCAGCGGTCTTGCCAGTCGAGAAAGCCGTAGCCGTCGGCGTCGAGCCGCCAAGCGAGCGCCACGCCGCGCAGGCTGGCAAGCGTTTGCGCATGTTCCATGAGTGCGGCGATACGTTCGGCTTCGTCCTTGGCCGACACTCGCGAGGCGGAAAATCCCGGCATGATCAGGGCCGCCATCACGCCGGCGATCAGCACCACCAGCAGCGCCTCGATCAGCGTAAAGCCGCGAGACTGAAAAGTCGGCGCTGGCGAGACGGATCGGCCCGCCGGTCTAAAGCTGCCAGGAGCCGATATCCGCATCGATTCCTTCGCCTCCGGCGATGCCGTCCGCGCCGAACGAGAACACATCGATCTCGCCATGCGCGCCGGGATTCAGAAACTGGTACGGTGCGCCCCAAGGATCGCGCGGCAGCCGTTCGATATAGCCGCCGGCTTTCCAGTTATTCGGCTGGGGCGAACCCGAAGGTTTGCTGACCAGCGCCTGCAAGCCCTGTTCGGTGCTGGGGTAGCGGCTATTGTCGAGGCGATACATTTTCAAGGCTTGCATCAGCGCCATGATGTCGTGACGCGCCGCAACCGTGCGGGCTTCGTCGGGGCGGCTCATGAGCTTGGGCACCACCAGCGCGGCGAGGATGCCCATGATGACGATAACGACGAGGATTTCGATCAGCGTGAATCCACGGTGGGCAAGCGGCGTTCTTGTCTGCACTGAATCATCTCCGGGGTTAGGTTTTAGGGGTTAGGTTTTAGAATTAGGACGCGGCGATGGTGGTGCGTTTGCGGTGTTCGCAGTCGCGGCGGGTGCATTCGACATAGAGATGAAGCGCGTGTTCGCGCACCGTAAAGCCGCGCGCCTGGGCGATTTCGTTCTGGCGTTTTTCGATCTCGGGGTCGATGAATTCTTCGACGCGACCGCAGTTGACGCAAACCAGATGGTCGTGATGTTCGCCCTCGTTGAGTTCGAACACCGCTTTGCCGGATTCGAAATGATGGCGTTGCAGCAGTCCGGCTTGTTCGAACTGGGTCAGCACGCGATACACCGTCGCCAGGCCGATATCCATGCCGTCGGTCAGCAGTTGGCGGTACACGTCCTCGGCGGTCACATGGCGCGACGCGCCCGTCGCTTGGAGTTTGCGGAAGAGGTCGAGAATCGTCAGTCGCGGCTGCGTGGCCTTGAGTCCGATGTGCTTGAGTTCTTCGGGATGAGTCATGGTCGGATTGCGTGTGTTGGCGCGCCAATTGCGGGTCTGAGAGGGCGCTATGATATAGTTTTCGGCTGTGGATTGCTTGGCGGAATGTCGCGTCGGTCGATGCCTTTGTGGGTTTTACTTGAATTTTCTGGGTTTTTACAATGATGAAAGTCTTTTTGCAAGTGGGGTCGCTGCTGCTGTCCTTGGCCTTGGTCTTGGCGATGACGGGCTGTGCGGCGACGGCGGATCAGTTGGCGTCGTCTTCGCTGCTATATCGCGTGGATGTGCGTCAGGGTAACTACGTCACGCAGGACATGGTGGCGCAATTGAAGCCGGGGCTGACGCGCGATCAAGTGCGGTTTATCTTGGGGTCGCCGCTGCTGGTCGATATGTTCCACTCGGATCGCTGGGACTATGTCTATCGCTTTCAGTCGGGACAGGGCGCGACCGATCAACGAAAATTGACGGTGTTTTTTCAGGACAACAAATTACTCAGGGTCGCGGGCGATGTCGTTACAGGCGTGGCGGGCGCGCCGACGCCATCCCCTGCGGATAAATAACGGAAAGAGGGAAGAAAAATGCAATCGATTCGATATGCGATCGCCGGATGCACCGGTCGTATGGGGCGCGCCTTGCTTGAAGCGGTGCACGCCGATCCGCATGCGCAACTGGCCGCAGCGCTGGAACATAGCGGCAGCGCCTTATTGGGGCGCGACGCCGGCGAAGCGCTCGGCGCGCCGTGCGGCGTGCGTATTACCGACGATCTCGATGCGGCGCTCGCCGCAGCGGATTGTCTGATCGATTTCACGCGCCCCGAGGGTACCTTACGCCACCTCGACGCCTGTCGACGTCATCGCGTCGGGCTGGCGATCGGCACCACCGGTTTTTCCGCCGCAGGCCGGGCGGCGATCGGCGAAGCATCCAAGCATATTCCCATCGTCTTTGCGCCGAATATGGCGGTGGGCGTGAATGCGGTGTTCAAACTGCTCGACGTTGCGGCGCGGATCTTGAACTCCGGCTACGATGTCGAAGTGATCGAGGCGCACCATCGCCTGAAAGTCGACGCGCCGTCGGGCACGGCCTTGCGTATGGGCGAAGTGGTGGCGCAGGCTTTGGGGCGCGATTTATCCGAATGCGCCGTCTATGGTCGCGAAGGCCACACCGGCGAACGTCCGGCGACGCAAATCGGCTTCGCCACGGTGCGCGGCGGCGATATCGTCGGCGATCACACGGTACTGTTCGCCGGAACCGGCGAGTGCATCGAAATCACCCATAAATCGGCCAGCCGCCAACCCTACGCCTTGGGCGCATTACGCGCCGGGCGGTTTATTCAGGGTAAATCGGAAGGCTTGTTCGATATGCAGGATGTGTTAGGTCTGCATTAGTTTTACCATCAGTTTTACTCGTTGCCGACCCAGCGGTTGCCCCCGGCCTTTTTGGCTCGACGCAGGCGCTGCGCGGCGAGTTCCATCATCGGCGCAGGCGTCGGGCTAGAGAACGGGGTCAGCGAGACGACGCCGATGCTGATCGTGACATGGGGGGCAATTGGCGAGTCGGCGTGGGGGATCGCCAAGGCGCGAATCGCGTTCAGCATATTGGCGGCTAGGTTGCCGGCGCTTTCGGCGGAGGTGTCGGGTAGCACGCAGGCGAACGTACCGCCTTCGAGCCGTGCGGCCAAGTCGGAAGATCGTTTCAACTCGCCGGCCAGCGTTTGGGCGATGCGTTGCAAACACTGGTCGCCCGTCGCATGGCCGTGCGCATCGTTGAACGCCTGCAATCGATCGACATCTGCCGTCATCATCGAAATCGAACTGCCCAGTCGCAAGGCGCGATGCCATTCGCGCTCCACGACCGCATCGAAATGCCGTCGATTGGCGACGCCCGTCAGCGCGTCGACGGTGGAAATCCGCTCCAGTTCTTGACGATAAGCGCACAGCGATAGATGGTGGCGCACACGGGCGCGCGTCAGCGCCGGATTGAACGGAACGTCGAGGTAGTCGACGGCCCCTGCCGCCAAGCCGAGCGCTGCGTCCTCGGCGTCGTCGCTGGACTGAATAAACAGCAGTGGAATGTCGCGAGTTGCAGCGTTTTCTTGCAATTGGCGGCAAAATGCGTAGCCGTCCATGTCGGGCAGGCGCAGACCGGCGAATATCAGCGTGGGCGTATGGTCGGCGATTTGGCGCAAGGCGGCGGCGGCGCTAGTCGCCGTGTCTACAAGGTATTCCGTTTGCAGAATTTCGCTCAAGGTGCGCATGTATTCGTCGTTGGCTGCGAGCAGCAAAACCGTCTTTTTCACAGTAGTTTCGTTCATGTCGTAATACTCTTCGGCGTTGGAACGGCAAGGTTCGACCCGCTTGCGGCGCAGCAAAGCGGCTGCGGCGATTGTAGTCGATTCTTTCGTCGCGCCATGGACGATCGGGAAGCGGCGAATCGACGTTTTTCAATGCGCCGCCGCCAGTATTGCAATTCATATGCCTTTAAGTCCATAATTCAGCCATGAGTTGGAGCATTCTCTTTCATGACGACTTCGAAGCCGAGATGCGGGAGTATGCCCAAGCTCTGCAGGACGAATTACTGGCGCATGTCCTGTTGTTGCGCGAGTTCGGGCCGAATCTGGGTCGTCCCACGGTGGATGGCCTGAAGGCTTCCCGGCACGCCAACATGAAAGAATTGCGCTTCAGTTGGAAAAGCGAGGTTTGGCGTGTGGCGTTCGCGTTCGACCCCAAACGTCAGGCCATTTTGCTGGTTGGCGGCAACAAGGCCGGCGCGGATCAACGACGGTTTTACAAACGCCTGATTTCCGTCGCCGATACGCGCTTCGACCAGTACTTGGAACAGGAACACCGACATGGCGAAAAAACTTGAACAAATCATGGCCGCTTTGCCCGCCAAGCGCCGCGGCAAGGTCGAGGCGCGCGCAGCGGAATTGGCGATGGAACTAACCACGCTGCGGGATTTGCGCCAGGCCGTGGCGCAGACGCAGGAAGAATTGGCCGCGACGCTGGGTGTCGGTCAGGACACGATTTCCCGCCTGGAAAAACGCAGCGACATGCTGCTGTCGACGTTGCGCCGCTATGTCGAGGCGATGGGCGGCAAGCTGGAGCTGGTGGCCAAATTCCCCGACCGCCCGCCCTTGATCATCGACCGTCTGGCCGACGAGACGTTGGCGCGTCGCGCTGTAAGGTGATTTTCGGGAATACATGCACCCAACGCGGAATGCCTTATTTCATGAGTCATTTCGACCGATTGCCGAGATATCGCCACTTTTCATGCCATGAAATCACAGCCTATTGCTCTAGAACTGCTCGCCCCCGCCAAAAACGCGGATTTCGGTATCGCCGCCATCGATCACGGTGCGGACGCCGTGTATATCGGCGGCCCCGCTTTCGGCGCGCGCGCCGGCGCCGGCAATTCGGTGCAGGAGGTCGAACGACTTGCGGCGTATGCGCATCGCTTCAACGCCAAAGTGTTCGTCGCCTTGAACACGATTTTGCGCGACGAAGAGTTGGAAGACGCGCGTCGCCTCGCTTGGGAATTTTTCGACGCCGGGGCCGACGCGCTGATCGTGCAGGATATGGGGCTGCTCGAACTCGATCTGCCGCCGATCCAGTTGCATGCGAGCACGCAAACCGATATCCGCACGCTCGAAAAGGCGAAATTCCTGCAAGACGTCGGCTTTTCGCAGTTGGTGTTGGCGCGCGAGCTTTCCTTGCCGCAAATCCGCCGCATCGCCGCCGACACCGAGGTGACGCTGGAATTCTTCGTGCATGGCGCGCTGTGCGTCGCCTATAGCGGCCAGTGCTACATCAGCCATGCGCACACCGAGCGCAGCGCCAATCGCGGCGAATGTTCGCAAGCCTGCCGCTTGCCGTATTCGCTCGAAGACGAAAGCGGCCTCACCTTGGCCGCCGACAAGCATTTACTGTCGATGAAGGATAACGACCAGAGCGCGAATCTGCGCGAACTGATCGCCGCCGGCATACGCTCGTTCAAGATCGAAGGGCGGCTCAAGGATTTGTCGTATGTTAAAAATATTACCGCACACTATCGCAACTTACTCGACGAGATTATCGAACATGATGACGTGAGTGGCTTGCGGCGCGCGTCCTCCGGGCGTTGCCGTTTTTTGTTCACGCCCCAGCCCGAAAAAACCTTCAATCGCGGTGCGACCGATTACTTCGTGCATGGCCGCAACAGCGATATCGGCGCGTTCGATACGCCGAAATTCGCCGGCGAAGAAGTCGGTAAGGTCGGCGTGGTCGACCGGGATTGGTTCGAGCTTGATACCGACGCCGCGTTGAACAATGGCGATGGACTGAGCTATTTCGATGCCGAGCAGGAATTGACCGGGATGCGCATCAACCGCGTGGAGCGCGGCGCACAGCGAAATTTACTGCGGCTGTTCCCGCATATCATGCCCGAAAGTTTGGCGACCGGTTGCTTGCTGTATCGCAATCGCGACCAATCGTTCGAGCGCGCTTTGGAGAGGAAATCCGCCGAGCGGCGCATCGGCGCGAGTCTGCATTTAAGCGAAACTGCGACGGGTTTGGCGTTGCGGCTCTGCGACGAAGATGGCGTGGTCGCCGTCGCCGAGCTGGCGCACAAAAAGCAAGCGGCGCAACACGCCGAGCGCGCCTTGGCGAGCTTGCGCGAAAATCTCGGCAAACTCGGCGGCAGCGATTTTCGCGCCGACGAAATCGTCTTGGAGTTGTCCCAGCCCTGGTTTTTGCCCGCCGCAGCGGTCAACGCCTTACGCCGCGCGGCGGTCGCCGCGTTGGAACAGGCGCGCCGCGCCGCGTATCGCCGCCCACCGCGCGCCGCTGCGGTCGAGCCGCCCGCGCCCTATCCCGAAAACGAATTGACGTATCTCGGCAATGTGTTCAACGCCCAAGCGCGCGCGTTCTACACGCGGCACGGCGTCAGCCTGATCGACGACGCCTACGAATGCAACGGCGAAACCGGCGACGTATCGCTGATGATCACCAAGCATTGCTTGCGCTACGATTTCAATCTCTGTCCCAAGGAAGTCAAAGGCTTACGGCCGACGCCGATGACGCTGGTGAACGGCAAGAGTCGCTTGACCTTGCGCTTCGACTGTAAAAAATGCGAAATGCACGTCGTCGGCAAGCTCAAGAAGGGGCGTTCGATCAGCCTGATTCCGATCAAGGCTGGTTAAAGCTGCGCGCGTATCGACGGCAAAAGTCGGCGCTGGCGAGACGGATAGCGGATGCAGCGAATGCGGCGAGAAACGACGACGGGTCGAGCGCCGGCGCGCGTCGACCCGTCGCTGAAAATGCTATATCGAGAGCAGTCGAATATTATTGCTATTATTATTTCCAGCCGGCTTCTTTTTCGCAGGCCTTCCTAGTATTCGGATTCGCTTTTTCCCACTGCGTTATGG
>DATETD010000225.1:0-8160 GCA_035283885.1 Rhodocyclaceae bacterium | reverse complement strand
GACGATACGGCGCTCCCCGATTGGATGACCACTCCCGAAATGAGGCAAGCCATGACCACCTTACGCCAGTTCTCCGATAAGGAGCGCGACTATCATGCCTACCAAGCGCGCCAGAACTACCTGCGCCAGCAACGCACGATTCAAGGGGAATTGGAGGAGGAGCGCAAGGAAAGGCTGCAAGCCGTACAGCGCGAGCAAGCGGCGTTAAAGGAAAAAGCGACCGCTATGCAAGAAAAAGAGGCCGCGCTGGCCGAGATCGAACGGCTCAAAGCACTGCTGGCCGCTAAATAGCGAGTAGCTTGACGATACGGCGCTCCCCGATGGGATGAGCACTCCTGGAATGACGGAAGTTATGACGAGCTTACGCCAGTAAAGCGGGTCGCTCGCCATACTTCCTTCGATATGAGCGATAATCGCCATTCGTCTGATCCATATGAGATTAATCATGCGCTATTGCAATCTTACTCTGTTACTCTGTTTCCCGTTTGCTGCGGCTTACGCCCAAACCCCACCCTCTGCGGGTTCTTTATTGCAGGAAATCGAGCGTAACCGACCCTCGATCCTACCGGGACAAAAAGCCCCACTGCAATCCCCAGTCAAAGAAATGCAGGCGCCGGCTGGCGACCAACAGGTGCTGGTCAAATCGTTTCGTTTTGCGGGCAATACGCTCTTGAGCGAAGAACAATTGGCTGCCGTGGTCGCGCCTTATCAAGGACGTTCGCTGAGTTTTTTGCAATTGCAAGCGATCGCCGTCGAGGTCGCTAAAGTTTATCGGGAGGCGGGTTGGATCGTGCGCGCCTATCTGCCGCAACAGGATATAACCGATGGCGCGATTACGATTCAGATTATCGAAGCCGTATTCGGCGGCGCGGTGTTCGAGGGCGATTCTTCGCTACGCACGCAACGAGAGCTGATTACGCAACGTATCGAGCGCCAACAGGCCGTAGGCGCTACGCTCAGTGCCGAAGCGATCGATCGCGCCCTGCTGTTGATCGACGACTTGCCTGGCGTGATCGCTTCGGGTTTTTTGCGCCAAGGCGCGCGCGAAGGGGAAACCGAACTGATGATGAAGCTCGCCGACGGGCCGCTGGCGACGGGCGATGGCGGCATCGATAACACCGGATCGCGTTCCACCGGGCGCGAGCGTCTCTCGGCCAACGTCAACTTCAATAGCCCGTTCGGTTTTGGGGAACTGATCGGCACGAACGCCATGGTCACCAAGGGTAGCGACTACCTGCGCGTCGGCATGACCGTGCCGCTGCAGTACGATGGTTGGCGTATCGGCGCCAATGCTTCGCACCTGAATTACAAACTTGTCGCGGCAGAATTTATCGCCTTGAACGGCAAGGGAACGTCGGATACGGTCGGTATCGAGGCCAGCTACCCGGTGATCCGCTCGCGCCGCGCCAATCTGTATTTCAATGCCGCTCTCGATCAAAAGCAGTTCGATAACCAGGCGAATAATACGACGACGACGCGCTATAAACTCGATTCGCTTACCTTGGGCTTGACGGGCAATTTATTCGACAGTTACGGAGGCGGAGGCGCCAATAGCGCCAGTCTGGCGCTGATTCAGGGCGATCTGAATCTCGACGGCTCGCCCAATCAGGCCGCAGACGCCATTACGGCGCAGACCGCCGGGGCATATAGCAAGTGGCGCTACGCCTTGAGTCGTCAGCAAGTCATTAGCAAAGACTTGAGCGTGTTTGCGGCGTTTTCAGGCCAGCACGCCGGCAAGAATCTCGATTCTTCGGAAAAGTTTTCTCTGGGCGGCGTTGCCGGGGTGCGCGCTTATCCGTCGAGTGAAGGCAGCGGCGCGCATGGGCAACTGTTGAGTTTGGAGTTGCGCTATCGCGCGATGCAAGGCGTGATGCTGACCGTCTTTCACGACACAGGACGCATCACCGTCAACAAGAACGAGTTTGCCGGCGCGCCTGCGCTCAATACCTACGGCTTACGCGGTAGCGGCGTGGCCTTGGCATGGCAAGCGGAGAACGGCATCAGCCTTAAAGGCGTGTGGGCGCGGCGCGATGGCGGCAACCCCAATCCCACCGCCACCGGCAAGGATCAGGACGGAAGTCTGATGAAAGACCGTTTTTGGCTGACGGCAAGTCTGGCGTTTTAGGCGGTTGCGCCATGGCGAGATTCATCTTCCGTCCCGCCAGCGCCGACTTTTGCGTCGGTCGCCGTTTCTATTGCGCGGGACGCGGTCGTGGCGGATGTCACGCTGGTCTTGCAATGAATCAAGCATTACCATCCAAAGTATTGTATCTTATCCTTAGCGATACGAGCTTCGTCTTCGTATAGGAGGGGCCATACCATGAAAATGAACTATCGCCTTGTTTCGGCGAAATTGAGCGACATGTGGGTTCGTGTCGCTCGATTCGTTGAAACGGGGGTAAAACGCAGCGACAGCGCCCTATGCGGGCTGGTCGCTTTTTTACTGGCGGCGGCAGTCTTGGCGGCGCCGCCTGTACCTGCGCCGAATCAACTCCCTACCGGCGGTCAGGTCGTCGCCGGACAAGCGAGCATCGCGCAGAGCAATGCAATCTTGAATATCGACCAAACCAGCCAGCGCGCTGCGATCGATTGGCAGACCTTCAATGTGGGGAAAGCCGCACAAGTCAATTTCAATCAGCCTTCAAGCAGCAGCGTCACGCTGAATCGCGTGCTCGACAGCAATCCGAGTCAAATATTAGGGCGGATCACTGCGCCGGGTCAGGTGTATCTGACCAACCCGAGCGGCGTGTATTTCGCCCCCGGTTCCAGCGTCGATGTCGGCGCGCTGGTGGCGACGACTCACAGCATTTCCGTCGACGATTTCATGGTCGGGAAAAATAAGTTTACCCGCAACGGCAGCACTGGCAGCGTAATCAACGAAGGCGAATTGAAAGCCGCGCTGGGTGGGTATATCGCTTTGCTCGCGCCTGAAGTTCGCAATCGAGGTGTCATCGTCGCGCACATGGGCGCGGTGGCGATGGCGTCGGGTGAAGCGATCACCTTGAATTTCGAAAGCAACAACACGCTGGCGGGTATTGCGGTGCAGCCGTCGACGATTAAAGCGTTGGTCGAAAACAAGGGGGCGGTGCTCGCCCCCGGCGGACTGATTATCCTGTCCGCGCAGTCGCTGGACCGTTTGCAAGGCGGCGTCATCAGGAATTCCGGCAAACTGGAAGCCGTCGGCATGACGACGAAGGGCGGGCGGATACTGCTCGAAGCGTCCGATCGGATTGAAAATACCGGGATCGTTCGCGCCGATGCGGGTAGCGACGGCAGCCCGGCGGGAAGCATCGTCTTGAATGCGCCCGAGATCGAAAATCGTGGTCTCGTGTCGGCCAGTGCGCCGCCTCTGGAAAGCACGACGCCGATCCACGCTCAGGCGGGCGGTAGTATTCATGTCGAGTCAAGAATGCTGATGCAAACGGAGAGCGGGAGACTCGATGTTTCCGGCGTCAAGCACGGGGGGGAGGTGCGTATCGACGTTATCGATGAGGTAAGTTTGAGCGGTGCGATCGAGGCGACGGCGGAAGGCGGCTCTGGCGCTCATGCCGACGCCGACGCTATGGGCGGCGATATCCGTATCGTTGCGGGTGGCGACATCGCGCTCAAAACCGCCGTGCTCGACGCTACGGGGGCCGACGGCGGCGGTCGCATTTATATCGAAGGCGGCAAACAGCCGGCGCCCTCCACCCCCGATAAAACGCCCCCCGTTGTCGCGATTCTCGGCGACAGCGTGTTGCGCGCCGGTAGTCGGCGCGGTCAAGGCGGACGGATTACCCTGACCGGCGAGCGCGTCGAACTTTTCGAGCGCACGACGCTTGATGCCTCCGGCGCAAGTGGCGGCGTCGTCGATATCGGCGGTGGGTTCCAGGGCAAGGATGCGACGATCAAGAACGCCGCACAAACCATCGTAGGACGCGAGGTCGATATTTCAGCGAATGCGCACGGTGTGGGTAATGGCGGTCATGTCGTTCTCTGGTCGGATGCGTACACGGGGTTTGCGGGACAAATTTACGTCAAGGCCGCAGGGCAGGGTAGCGGCGGCTTTGTCGAGGTATCGAGCAAGGGACAACTCGATTTTGTCGGCGGCGTCGATGCAGAGGCGGCCAATGGGCGGGCGGGGACGCTGCTGCTCGATCCGCAAAACATCGTGGTCGAAACCGGAGGGGGGGCGACATTAAGCTCAAACGCCCTGGCCTTTGCAACGAATGCGGGCGCCACCTCGACCATTGCGCCAAGCACCATCACGGCGGTCACGAATGGCGGCACGACGGTCACGCTCCAAGCGACGGACGACATTACGGTGAACAGCGCCATCGTTACGAGCGGCAGTACGGGCGGCGCGTTGGTTTTTCAGGCGGGGCGCAGTATCGTCCTGAATTCCGATATTCACAGCGCCAACGGTAATGTCAGCTTTACGGTTAACGATCAGACGGCTACGGGAACGCGTTCGGCGGGGGCGGCGGCTTTCAGCAATCCTGCCGCACATGTGGATGCCGGGAGTGGCAATATTACGCTGACGATGGGGACGAATTCCACCAGCGGTCAGATCGGCACCGGACACATGACGGCGAACAATCTGACGATCGCCTACAACGGAATCACGGCGGGTAGCACCGTCGACCTGGGTCAGTCCGATATCGCCGCCGATCTGACGGTTACTTCGGGAGGGCGCGATATCACCAATACATCCGGGACGGTCATCGTTCGCGGCATCGCCACGCTCGATGCATCGACCACGGGCAACATTACATTCGGCAACGCCAATACCGACTTCAATGTGCTGAGAGCGACGGGAAATGTCGTTAGCGTGACGGAATCGAACGCGATGCAAATCGGCGCGACGGTGACGCAGGGGGCTTACACCTTGACGGTTAAAGGTCCAGTGGCGTCCTATGGCGCGGAAACGATGACTGTCGGCGGCATGGCGTCCTTCACTGCTAGCAATGGCGGTTTCGGCTTTGCCGATCCTTCGATCAAATTGCAGAACAACAACGATTTCCAAGGCGGGATTACCCTGTCGGCGTCGTCGACCGGGGAGACGTTGACCGGAGGTTGGGCAATCGTCAAGGATATCAATTCGCTGGCGGTCGGCAACATTTCGCTGGGCAGCTCCTTGACGCTGACCACGGCAGGTCATATCACGCAAAATGGATCGACGACGATTACCGTACCGACCCAAACGACGATTACGGCGACTTCGGCTGGGGATATTACCCTGAACGGTTCCGCCAATAATTTCAGCAGCATCCAGATTGTATCGGGCAAGGACGTTACGCTGGTCGATGCGAATGCGATCAATTTTGGCTACTACTCCGGTGGCTCGGGAGGAGTCAGTCACGTCTATGGAAATTTTAACATTATGGCGGGGGGGGATATCACTCAAACTAGGTACTTTGACTATGATTATGCGGCGATTACAGTCGATGGCGCGACGACCTTTACAGCTAATCATGCGTCTGCGCCGATCAATCTTTATCTTGGCCCCAACGATCCTTTCTATACAGGCTATCCGGGGTCGGCAAACAGCTTTACTGGGGCGGTGGCGCTGGCTCGTGGTAATGCCAATACCGGGTTTACCAATGTTCAGTTGCGTAATAGCAGCAGCACGGCTTCCGTTCTGTCGGGTTTGACGAATGTCGGTTCGCTCAATAATGTTTATCTCACCTACAACAACGCGCCCGCAGTGACCTTGCCTGGAATGACCTTGGGGGGAGCTTTGAAAGTGTATGCGCCTCTTGTGCTCAATACGGCGTCGCAACCCACCCAGATCATTTCGCAAACGGGGCCTATCGTCGTCACCGGTAACGTGTTGGTGCAAGCCGGTGCGAGCGGCGATATCGTTCTCGACGATGCCGGTAATAACTTCAGTCGCATCACAGTGATCAATGGGCGCGATGCGACTCTTAGGGATAGCAATGCAATCATTCTCTACGGGAATCAAGCATCCACGTATTACCCGTTTACGGTTACGCGCAATCTGACCGTTACGGCTGCCGGGAGCATCACCGACGAAACGACCCACAGCAGCGCCGCGCCGCTATTGGTAACGGGCGGAACCGCCACATTCAATGCCGTCAGCAATGACGCTTTGACGAAATACGATATTACGCTCGACAATTCCTATAACCGTTGGAGCACGATCTCCATCCCGGCAGCGAACAACGTCTACCTTGTACAGTATTACGGCAATCTGGTGCTTGGCAATTCGGGTATTGCCGGAACGCTGAACATTAGCAACAACACTACCGGCTATTCCCTGACTCAGGTCGCCAGTTCCACCGTCACTACCGGCGCCACCACCACCTTCAGCAATTTCGAAGCCATTACGCTCGGTTCTTCGACGGAAGCCAGTAACGTTTTCGGCAATCTCGCCATCAACCAAGGCAACGTGACCATTCGTGAAAACGACGCCATCACCCAAGCGTCCGCCTGGCCGCTATCGACGTACACGACGAATCTAACGACGAGCAACGGGCAGGCCATCACGCTCACCCAAGGAAGCAATGCATTCGGATTTCTCAATCTGACCCAGGCCGGTGCGGACACGACCACGGGCAACTCGGGCGACGTCAGCGTTACGGCCAGTTATCATCTCAATCAAAACGCTGCTTGGAGCGTTCACGGCAGAACGACCCTCAATGTTACAGGGGGATACCAGATTGCTTTGGCTAACGCCAACAATGTGTTCGGACCATTGAAGGCGTCGGCATCGGGTAATACGACCTTGTACGCCAAGGATTGGACCGATAGCGCCGCCGGCGTCCATAACGCCATCACCGATGTAGGCGGGACGGGGGCGTGGACAACGTCTTACACGGATTTGCGCGCCTACAACAGCGCTGCAAGTTCGGCCACTGGAACCATCAATCTGGCCAACACCGCCAATGTGCTCGGTGGGCTGACCCTCTATGGCGGCAATGCGAGCGTGACGGAAAACGACTCCATGACCGATTGGAGTGCGTGGGCGACGACAACGGGCACGACGACGTTGACCGTGGTCGGCGCCGGTAGGTCGATCACGCTGACGAACACCGGCAACCAGATTGGCCCGATCGCCCTCGGCGGTTCGCCGACGTCGGTGACGATTTACGAAAACCATGACATCGACCAGGCGTCGGCGTGGACCCTAGGCAGCGCGCCGCTGACGCTCGATGCGCGAACCCAGCACGCGATCAATCTGACCCAGAGCGCCAATGTGTTCGGCGCGATTTCGATTCTGACGACGCCAGCCAGCAACATCGTCCCCTCGACCGTCGTTATCACTGAAAACGACGCCATTACCCAGGGCAATGCGTGGTCGTTCAAACCGAATAGCGGCACGACGACGCCGGTGACGCTGACGACGACCAATGGTCAGGCGATCGGTCTGGGTGGGCTAGATAATATATTGGGACATTTGATTCTTACCCAGAATGGCGTGGGTGCGGATGCGGTGTCCGTCCGCGAAATCGATACCGCGGGCATCACCCAGCCGGGTGGCGGAGCCTGGCTCACGCGGGGGACGACGACGCTGGACACCAATGCGACCATCAATCTCCCGGAAGCCAACAACGTACTCGGTCCCGTGACGGTCACGGGAAGCTACACGCCCACAGCGGTCACACTCACTGAAAACGACGATATCACCCAGGCGGCTGCGTGGTCCATCGGTACTGCGCCGGTTACGTTGAATGCAGGCACGCATGCGATAACCTTAAGCAATGCCGGGAATGTATTTGGAAACATTACTCTGGCCGGAAATCCCAGTCTGGCCTGGATTCGCGAGAACGATGCTATCGCTCAAACCGCGCTATGGAATCTAGGCGCCTCGCCGGTCACCTTGGAAACTTCCAACGATCAGGCGATTACGCTCAACCAGAACAATATTTTGGGCGGATTGACGATTACTCAGTACAACAGCGGCGCCAGCAGTTTCGGGGCCGTTTTGGTGACCGAGGCGGATACGAATGGCATTACCCAGAGCGGCGCCTGGACGGTTCATGGCGTGACTACCTTGAATGCCGGAACGGGGAATCCTATCGTCTTGACCAATGCAGCGAATGTGTTGGCGAATATTGCCGTGACCGGAGCGCCGTCGGCCGTCAGCGTGACTGAAAATCACGCCATCACGCAAGAATCGGCATGGTCGCTCGGCACGGCGCCGGTTAGTTTGGCGAC
>DATETD010000224.1:0-2525 GCA_035283885.1 Rhodocyclaceae bacterium | reverse complement strand
CCCCCATCCGTCCCGCCAGCGCCGACTTTTCGCATCGATCGATCACGCCGGGCGATAGCCGGCACGATAATCGGTGCGTTCGAGCCGTAGCGGAACAGCGGGCGGCGCAGGCGGCGCATCGGTAGCGCGCAAGGTCGTTTCGCCGCCGCCTATTCCGCTATCGACCAGCCAACGGAACACCGAATCGACGGTAACCGTGTCGATCTGCCCGGCCATACGGCGGCTCATCGGATGGTCGTCGAACGCAATATGCGCGCTGCCGATGCGCGCGCCCAGCCGCTTCAAGGCCGGGACGTCCAAGGTGGTGGGACGATAATTTTTTGCACGCAACCACGACTGTGCGCGCCGACGGCTATCGATATCCGCATCGAGCCAACTCGCCAAGGTTTCTATCGCCCATTGATTGCTCTGCTGATAGCGCGTCTCCCATGGATAGGCCAGCATGTTGTAGCGTGGCTGATGCAGGCGCACCACCGCCGACTTATCGCGCGCCGCGCGCAGTACGGCGTCTTGCGCTTCGGGCCGTAGCGGCACGATTCCCGCCTCGTAACGATACAAATCGTCGGCGAAAAATTCGAGCAAACCTTGCCGATAGACATCGCCGCGATCCGTGCCGCAGCGATTGAGCTTATGCAGTACGCGCCAAGCGCCGCGTCCGTCCAGCGCCTCGGCATCGAAATAAGCGATGCCCAAATGCGAATAGCGCAACCCGTACTCGTCCAGATTCTTACCCGCGCGCGCCAGGATCGCCGCTTTGACGCCGCTACGCTGCAAATACTGCGTCGTCGCGGTCGCCAGCTCGATACTGCGGCGCAACTCCTGACCGGTAATCTGCTGCGCCGTACAATTCTGCCCGGCGTGGCCCGCCGCCCATACCGCGGCGCCGCAGGCGAACAGCATTAACTTGCCAGCCAATCGCATCGCACGCGCGTTCATGGCGTCATCCTTTCGTGATAGGTCAGCGCCCGCCCCAATTCGTTGGGCACGAACGCCAAGACTTCGCTGCCGACCAGCAACAACCAACCGGCGCTAATCGCGACCGCACTGACCGCCGCGCCGACCGCCAACGACCCGGCAACTATGACGCCGGAAGCGAAGGTGACGCTGAGTCTGGCGCCGTCGGACGCGCGCTCCAACACCCAGACCGTGCCTTCGGCCACGACATGCACCGCCACCAAGGTCAGCATGACGCCACCGCTCAGCACCAAGGCCGGCGCGGTCACCGAAACGGCGATCGGCAAGGCCAGGGATAAACTCGATGCGGCGCTCATTTCCGCGTCGCCGCGATGCGCATACAGCGGCGTCTGCAAGGACAGCGACAACAAGGCGACGCATAGCCGCCGACGAAATAAAGATTTCATGATCATTCTCCCGAGAGATTACGATGAACGCTGGCGGCGCTCGCCCCGTGCCGGCACTGCCGTTCGGCGATATCGGCCTCATACGCATCGCGCAAGGTCTTCGCCAAGGTAAACGCGCTCGACACCAGATACAACCAACTCACCAACAAATACGCTTTATAGGTCGGCGAGATATCCATACGCCACAATCCCCAGCCGGTCAGCGCCAAAGCCAGTGCAAAACTGCCCCACACCACCAGCCGCCACAAGGGCGTATCGCTGGGCTGCATTTCGTTGTCGCGCACGAACTTGGACAGCACGAACACCGACGACAAACAGAACAGGTAACCCATCATCATGAACGCGCGATCGACGTCCTGCCCCGGCAAAGCCGCCAAACCGCTGCCGCAAATCAGCAAGGACAGGCCGAACGAAATCCATACTTGCAACCGCCATGCGCCGGTATCGCGCCGAATCGAAGTTTCCGTTTCCATGAGTGTGCTCCTTGGTTGTCGAACATGGTCGCATGATGCGCATCTCGCGGCGCGCATGCAACCTATACGCGCAAAGCGCCGGAAGCTGTGCGGTAAAGTAGCGTTTTTTGCTACTTTAGGCGAAATGAATGCGGCGACGATGGAAAGATGAACTCCCGATTGCAAGTCGGTAAATAATGGCATATCCGGGCGTTGATTGCTGTTGCTAAAGACACGGTATCCCTTATTTTTCAATTAGTTAATCGACAACCCCCTGTTTATTGCGTTGATTAATATTCCGATTTATACTCCGAAGCCGGTTACAAACCGGTTACAAAATTTAAGGATATATCATGGCGAGAGTTAGGCTAACTGCTGGACGGATTGCGGCTTTTCGCTGCGAGGAAGGCAAGGCGCAGTCTTTTGCCCCGGCATCCCAACGCCATTGATGGGCATGCCGCTGGCCGCTCTCGACGCCGACGCCATCGAATCCTGGTTGGCAACGGAAACCGCTCGCGCCCCGACTTTGGCCGCACAGGCTTTCCGTGCGTTGCGAGCATTAATGACGTGGTGCAGCACCAAGAGCGATTACAAGGACATGGTGGAGGCCAATGCTTGCCAAACCGAAGGCGTCAAAAAGAAAGTGTCGGCCCCGCGCGCCAAGAAAAACGACAGATTGAGACGCGCCCAGATTCGCCCCTGGTTCGAACAC
>DATETD010000223.1:0-3085 GCA_035283885.1 Rhodocyclaceae bacterium | reverse complement strand
TCGCCGCTATCTGGGCAGCCAATACAAAGACCCCAAGAATGTCGAACCGGCGGCGACGGGACTCGACGCCGACCATCCGGGGCGCAAGAAAGCCTTGCCGATCGTGACGATTTACTTTCTAGGCCACGCCTTGGCGCACACGGACGCCGCCGTGATCCGCGTTTCGCGCGAATGCCGCGACTTGGTGACGGGCGAGGCGCTGAAAGAAAAGGAATATTTCATCGAAAGCCTGACGCACGACAGCTACATCGTCCAGATACCGCATTTGCATCCGGAGCGTCGCAGCGAACTGGAGCAGATGTTGCAGGTTTTCGACCAGAAGAACATCCACGGCGACAAGCACCTGCTGGAGATCGACGAAAACCAGGTGCCTGAAGTCTACCGCCCGATTCTGCGCCGCTTGCAACGCGCCATCGCCGAAAAGGAGATGGCGTATGCGATGGACGTAGAAGATGAAATTCTGGCGGATATGCAGGAACTGGAAAGGGGCATCGAACGAGAGCGGGCGGAGAAGGAGCGCGCTCTGGCGGAGAAGGAACACGAACGCAGTGAGAAGGAGCGCGAGCGGGCGGAGAAGGAGCGCGAGCGCAGTGAGAAAGAACATGCCTTGGCCGAGAAAGCATATGCGCTAGCCGGACAAGAGCGGGAGCGTATCGAGAAAGAACGGCTTTTGCAGTTGTTGAAGCAAGCAGGGATCGATTCCGCTTAAGCATCATGGACTCTGCCGACCATCGTCGCCTCGTGCCGCAGGGGCCACCCCTGCGGCCTATCCGTCTCGCCAGCGCCGACTTTTAAGACCCTACGCCTGCATCTCGTTTAACGGCTCGTGCGCGCCCAAGCGATACCAATCGATCCTGCGCGTCGCCAGCATCGTGGCGCCCAAAGCGGCGAAGAGCAGCACCGCGCCCATCAGCAAGGCGTTGTCTTCGGATAGCAAGACGCCATACAGCACGCCGTACAAGGCCGCGATGCCTGCGCCGAAGGCCATGCCGCGCCAGAGACTGCCCAAGACGCCGGCGAGATAAACGCCGATCAAGGTCACGCAGGCCGTTGCCGAGACGCCGTAGGCGATCATGAAATTCAGATGCTCGGACAAGGCGATCAGCAACAAAAAGAAGATCGCCAGCGCCAAG
This sequence comes from Rhodocyclaceae bacterium, assembly GCA_035283885.1. Lineage (GTDB taxonomy): Bacteria > Pseudomonadota > Gammaproteobacteria > Burkholderiales > Rhodocyclaceae > DATETD01. Next base: position 1,952 of record DATETD010000223.1, on the reverse strand, counting down.
CCGACCAGCAAATATTGCATCGGATGGATCGCCAAGCGCCGCATAACTTCGGTCAAGAAGAAGGCGGCGAACGTCAGCACCACGAACAACAGGCCGTATTTCACCGCGCGCTCCGACTTCAGATACACATTGACCGGATCGATAAAGCTCACATCCAAGGTTTCGCCCGAACCGGCGCCCGCCCTCAGCGCATTGTCGAAATTGCGCGCCAGATGCGACACCTGCCACTGCGCCTCGAAGCCTTCCTGCGTCACCGTGCGCTGCGTCGGCAAGAATCGTCCCTGAAAACTCGGATGCGGCCAATCGGATTTGAGCGCAAGACGGGTGTCGTTCGCGGTCGGCGCCAGGGCCAAACGCTCGGAACCGGTCAGATTCAGCGGTAAGCCGAAGTGGTACGCGCCGCCCGTCGCCGGATCGAAACTCCCGAGCGAAATATGCAGACCCGACCCGGCCAGCAGTTCCGCCGTGCCGGCGGCGAAATGACGCACTTGACCGTTGACCGTGACCTCGGGATCGTTCTCCACGCCGCGTAAGTCGCCGAGGCCAAAGACTAAAAACGCTTCGGCATCGACGATAGCGCGCCGCGCGTCCAAGCCCAAACGCGGCGGAATCGCGGCGCTACCGTTCAACTGCAAGGCCAAATGGTAAAGCTGCGCGCGGTACAGGCCGCGGCTGCGCGTTTCGACCCGCGCCGCGCCGGCGATATCGAGCTTCTGCGGCGGCAGCAATAGCGTCCGGTCGACGATTTCCTGGCGCACCGTTTCATGGCCGCGCTTCTCATCCTTTTCGCGCCGCTCGACGCGCTCGCGGTAACGCACTGCCAAGATTGGGCCAATCATTGTTTGCGGCCCCGCCGCCGATTCGGCGATATTGCGCTTGACATCGGCCTGACGTGCGCTGCGCGCGCCGATCTGCGCCTCTATCATCGATAAGGGAATCAACAACATGAACGAAAGCAAGGCGATCGTCGCGAGTTTTTGCAGTAGTTTCTTTTGCATGACGTACTCCACTAGGTGACAACGAAGCCGCCAGCATAAGCACGCCCCATGAAACGACAGTGAAGTCTCTGTGAAGTCACCGTTAATTACAAAATTAAACATTTTCAGACGAATGATGTAATATACGCGCCATGAAAGCCAATCCCAAACATCTGATCCTCGATCTGCTGCTGGCGCTCGGCGGCAAGCCCCTAGCGGTGCGCGATGCGATCCATGCCGCAGCGATTTTCGATATCGGCGCCAACAGCCTGCGCGTCACCCTCGCACGGCTGACGGCGCAAGGCATGATCGAGAGTGCGGAGCGCGGCGCGTATCGGCTCGGCCCGGCGGCGACGGACTTGGCCGGCGAGGTGGCGACCTGGCGCACGGTGGAGCAACGGCTGCGCCCGTGGCAAGGCGGCTATATCGCGGTGCATTGCGGCGCCCTGGGGCGTAGCGACCGCGTCGCCCTGCGCCGACGCGAACGCGCGTTGCAGATGCTCGGCTTTCGCGAACTCGAACGCGGTTTGCATATCCGCCCCGACAATCTCGAACGCGACATCGACGAATTGCGGCGACGCCTGCACACCCTAGGCCTCGACCATGCCGCCGCCGTATTTCAAGCGCAAGGATTCGACACGCAACGCGATGCGGCGATTCATGCGCTCTGGAACGGCAAAGCCCTAACGCAAACCTATCGCGAATTGCGTGACCAGCTTGAGGCGTGGCTGGCCCCCAACACCGCCGCCGATGCCGAACGCGATCTCGCCGTCGCAGCGTGCGAATCGTTCGCGCTCGGCGGACGCGCGATCCGGCATATCGTCTTCGATCCACTGCTGCCCGAACCCTTTATCGACGCCGCCGAACGTCATGCCTTCATCGCCGCCGTGCATCGCTTCGACCAAGCGGGTCGCGCGATCTGGGGGCGCTTTTTCGACGCCATTCCATCCCGAACCACCCTCTCGTCAGGAGACT
>DATETD010000222.1:0-3249 GCA_035283885.1 Rhodocyclaceae bacterium | reverse complement strand
GTAGCGCCAGTTCCGTCGGCATGCCGCGCTTTTCGAGTTCCTCGACGATGTGGTGCAGGTAGCGCCGGCTGCGCTCGAAGATGCGCACCAGCAGGTCGGGCCGGTTCAAATACCAGGCCTGGCGGTCGGCCACCAGCGGACTGTCGAGGTCGGGCATCGAGAAGCCGTTGCGCAGGCGTTGCCATAGATCGTCGGGCGGGCTGATCAAATCGATGGTCGGCAGCGGCGGCAAATCGTCGCGAATCTCCAGTAACGGATTCGGCGTCAGCACCAGCACCGGCAGCTTGGCGTCCGGCGACGCCAATTCGCCGACCGTCGACAGGTCGGATGTCATTTGCAAGGGGTTGTCGCCGCTGGCGCAGGCCAAGCCCGATGCGGTCAAGGCGAGGGCGACGATCGGGAGGATGAGCCGGAAATGACGGAATGCTTGCATCGCGATTTATCTATGACGCAGGCAATTGAAGATCGATTGCGTCTGCGGGTTGAGGACTGGGGATGTTAGCCAAGCACATGTTGGGCGTCAATCTTTACGGGGGCAGAGGGTAGTACAATCGCCTCGAAATTGCATTCGGGAGAGGCTCATGACGCAAAAGACGGTAGTGGATGTGTTGCTGGTGGACGATAACGACGTTATGCGGACAGTATTGCGCGGCATATTGGTGGGCGATGTGTATCGCATGGCGGGCGAGGCCAATAACGGCGAAACGGCGCTGGAATTGGCCTTGCGTCTGAAGCCGGATCTGATTTGTCTGGATATCGAGATGCCGAAAATCAATGGAATCGAGGTGTTGAAGCAGGTGAAGGAGAGCTTGCCGTTGACCGCCGTGGTGATGGTGACCGGCAGCATTGCGCGCGAAACGGTGCAGGCGGCGATTGCGGGCGGCGCCGACGGTTATATCGTCAAGCCCTTCAATACGGGCCGGGTTTTTGCGGCGGTGGATGCGGCGGTGGCGAAAATGCGCGCCAAAAAACAGGCGGCGGCCAAACAGCCGCCCGCCGCTGCGCCAGCGGGCGAGGTAGTTAAGGTCGCGGCGGTGAAGTAAGCGGACGGTTTAGAAGCTGTTGCGCCAAGCGCGAATCGCGGCGAAGGTTTCGACCGCATCGATCGGCTCGTGTCCGAGACGTTGGGCGGCGGCGGCGCGCACGCTGGGGGCGTCCCAACGTAAAAACGGGTTGGTTTGCAATTCGGTCGCTAGACGGCTCGGCACCGTAGGGCGACCGTCGGCGCGCGCCAGCGCCACGGCTTCGCTACGGCGTTGCGTTTGCAGGTTGTCGGGTTCGACCGCGAGTGCAAAACGAAGATTGTTTTCGGTATATTCGTGGGCGCAATACAGCAAAGTCGGTGCTGGCAGGACGGATAGGCGCGCCAGCGAGGCTTGCATCTGCTGCGGCGTGCCTTCGAACAGGCGACCGCAACCGGCGGTAAACAAAGTGTCGCCGCAGAACAGAGCGCCGTCGGGGTTGGAATCGCCGGCGGGCAGATAGTAGGCCAGGTGTCCGCGAGTATGTCCGGGGACGGCGACGACGTCGAGCGCGACGCCTAATTCCGCCAGTTCGAGGCGCTCGCCGCCGTCAAGGGGGTGGCTGGTCGCGGCGATGTTCTCGTTGCCGGGGGCGTAGACGGGAACGCGGCGATCCACCAACAGTTCTTCGACGCCGCCGGTATGGTCGATATGGTGGTGGGTGATGAGGATGGCGTCGAGGTGCAGACGATGACGGCGCAGATAGCTTGCGACGGGTTCCGCCGCTCCAGGGTCGATCGCCGCCACATGCCGGCCGTTGCGTAGCAGCCAGATGTAATTGTCGTTGAATGCGGGGAGTCCGATGATTTCGATAGCCATGGGGTGATAGAGTCGAGTAGGGAAGCGGTGGTAGGGAGCGTGCGCAGCTAAGCTCGAATCCTACCCGATGTCGGGATTAGGCATAGGGATGATCGCATGTCGATTTTTTTCAAGTGAGGCGCGATGCCGGCTCAGGGGTTTGAACAGTGGCTGGAGTCGCCGGTTGGGCAGTATGTGCTGCGCTGGGAACAGGCCAAGCACGATTTGCTGGTGGCGGATATTTTCGGCTACAACGCGGTGCAGTTGGCGTTGCCGCAGCAGCCGTTTTTACGCGCCAACCGTATGCCTTTGAAGTTTCGGTGCGCCGCCGACGGCGCTGGCGCGCCGGGCGAATATTGCGAGGTGCGCGCGAATTTGCATAGCTTGCCGTTCGCCGCCAATAGCATCGATCTGGTGGTGCTGCCGCATGCGCTGGAGTTCGATCCGGCGCCGCACCGCATCTTGCGCGAGGTCGAGCGGGTGCTGGTGCCGGAAGGGCACACCCTTATTACCGGCTTCAATCCGTTCAGCTTGTGGGGCGCACGGCGTAAATTTTCGTCGTCGCGCGCCGAGCCACCGTGGCGCGGGCAGTACATCAGCGTGCCGCGATTGAAGGATTGGTGTTCGTTGTTGGGCTTGGAAATGCAGGCCGGCGCCTTCGGCTGTTATGCGCCGGCGGTGACTCAGGAGCGATGGTTGCGTCGTTTCGGTTTTATGGATGCAGCCGGCGATCGGTGGTGGCCGATCGCCGGCGCGGTGTATGTGGTGCTGGCGACCAAGCGTCAGCATGGCATGCGGTTGATAACTCCCGCTTGGCGCGACCGCAAGGCGCGCGCCAAGGAGTTGGTGATGGTGACACGGAAAGCGAAAGAATGATAGAGATATATACCGATGGCGCGTGCAGCGGCAATCCCGGCCCCGGCGGCTGGGGGGCGATTTTGCGCATGGACCAGGTCGAAAAGGAGTTGTTCGGCGGCGAGGCGCAGACGACCAATAATCGGATGGAGATGATGGCGGTGATCGAGGCCTTGCGCGCTTTGAAACGTCCGGTGCAGGCCAAGATTTATACGGATTCCCAGTATGTGCAAAAAGGCATCAGCGAATGGATCCATGGCTGGAAACGGCGCGGCTGGATGACGGCGGGCAAGCAGCCGGTGAAGAACGAGGATTTGTGGCGCGAACTGGATCGTCTGGCCGGCGCGCATAAGATCGAGTGGTTGTGGGTCAAGGGCCATGCCGGCCATCCGGAAAACGAGCGTTGCGACGCCTTGGCGCGGCAAGGGATCGATCTGGTGCGCCAAGGGGGGGCGGCGAAATGAGCGAAACGCTGCTCCGGCAAGTCGTATTGGATACGGAAACCACGGGGCTGGATTGTCGTAACGGCGATCGTTTGGTCGAAATCGGTTGCGTGGAAATCGTCGGACGCAGA
>DATETD010000221.1:0-6420 GCA_035283885.1 Rhodocyclaceae bacterium | reverse complement strand
GCTTGTCGGCGGACGGGGAGCGCGAAGTCGTCTTCAGCATCCCCGAAAACGAAATCGCGCAGTTCAAACCCGGCATGCCGGCGCTGGCGGTGCTATGGGCGGACGAAGCGCATCCCTTGCCGGGCAAAATCCGCGAGATTTCGCCGCTGGCCGACCCGATGACGCATATGTACACGGCGCGCGTCTCTTTGCCCGGCGCAGACCCGCGCCTGCCTTTGGGCTTGAGCGCGGCGGTGCGTTTCGAATTGCCGCAGCGCTTGGCGGGTGTGACGTCAGCGATGGCGAACGATGTAGTGACGCAGTTGCCCCTAGCGGCGATCTTTCAGCAAGGCAAGCAGGCGGCGGTGTGGAAAGTCGGCGCTGACGAGACGGTGAGCCTCAAGCCGATTACGGTCGCGTCCTTCACGCCATCCGGCGCGCTGGTGACGCAAGGCTTGACGCGCGGCGACAGGATCGTGGCGGCAGGCGTGCATAAGCTGTCCGAAGGCGAAAAAGTGCGCTTGGCGGTCGTCGCAAAATGAAAAAGATCAATCTTTCGGAATGGGCGTTGCAGCATTCCTCAATGGTCGTTTATCTCATCGTCGTGCTGCTGGTCGGTGGAGCGATTGCGTTCTTCAAGCTTGGGCGCGCCGAAGATCCCGATTTCACGATGAAAGTCATGGTGGTGCGCACTTTATGGCCTGGCGCGGGCGCCGACGAGATCGAACGCGAACTGACCGAGCGCATCGAGAAGAAATTGCAGGAAGTGCACGGCGTCGATGTGGTGCGCTCGGCCTCGCGCTCCGGCGAGTCGATGGTGTATGTGGTGCTGCATGGGCATATCAAGAGCGCCGAGGTGCCCGAGGCCTGGCGTCAGGTGCGCAAGAAGCTCGACGATTTGCGCCCGACCCTGCCCGCCGGGGTGCAAGGCCCGTTCCCCAACGACGAATTCGGCGACGTGCAGATTGCGGTGTTCGCTTTGACCGGCGAAGGCTATGGCATGGGCGATCTGCGGCGCGAGGCCGAACGGATCGCGCGCGAGTTGCGGCGCGTCAAGGATGTGAAAAAGACCGAGCTGATCGGCGTGCAGGGCGAAAAGATTTATATCGAAGCGCAACCGCAGCGGCTCGCAGCCTATGGCTTGGTTCCGTTGCAGGTGTTCGACGCCTTGCAGCGGCAAAATTCGGTGAATCCGGCGGGATTTATCGAAGCGGACACGCATCGCATCCGTCTTAGAGTCAGCGGCGCCTTCGATACGCTGGAGTCGATCCGCGCCACGCGTTTGTTGCTGAATGGGCGTTTGTTCCGGCTCGACGATATCGCCACCGTCACGCGCGGCGTCGCCGAGCCGCCTGCGCCGCGTATGCGCGTCGGCGGACAGCCGGCGGTCGGCATCGGCGTGACGATGTTGCGCGGTGGCGACGTGATCGGCTTGGGCGAATCGCTGCAAACCGCGATGGCGCGGCTGCAGCAGGATCTGCCGGCGGGCGTCGAGGTGCATGTCGTCGCCGACCAGCCGCAGATCGTCAAGCGATCGATCAAGCTGTTCCTCGAATCGCTCGGCGAAGCGATGGCGATCGTATTGCTGGTGTCTTTCCTCAGTCTGGGCATGCGCACCGGCGCGGTGGTCGCGCTGTCGATTCCCTTGGTGCTGGCGATTACGTTTTTGCTGATGATGGCGTTCGGCATCGATTTGCAACGCATTTCGCTTGGCGCCTTGGTGATCGCTTTGGGCTTGCTGGTCGACGATGCGATCATCGCGGTCGAGATGATGGTGGTCAAAATGGAGCAAGGTTGGGATAAATTCAAGGCCGCGACCTACGCCTATACCTCGACCGCGTTTCCGATGCTGACCGGCACCTTGATTACCGCCGCAGGCTTCACCCCGGTCGGTTTTGCGCGCTCCAGCGCCGGCGAATATACCTTTTCGATATTCTCGGTATTGACCATTGCCTTGCTGACCTCGTGGCTGGTGGCGGTGGTGTTCACGCCGTTTATCGGCTACAAGCTGCTCGACGCGCAGGCCTTGAAGCGCGAAGGGCAAAAGCATGGCAACGATATTTACGACACGCCGTTCTATCGCCGTTTCCGTCGCCTGGTCGAAGCCTGTTTGCATTACCGCTGGTGGGTGATCGGCGCGACGCTGTTCGCCTTCGTCGCCTCGATGGTGGCGTTCAACACCGTGGTGCAAAAGCAGTTCTTCCCGGCGTCGAGCCGTGCCGAATTGCTGATCGAACTATGGCTACCGCATGGCGCTTCGCTGAAGGCGACCGAAACCGAGGTCAAGCGCGTCGAAAAGCTGCTCGCTGGCGATGCGGATATCGTCTCTTCGTCGTCGTATATCGGCAACGGCGCGCCGCGCTTTTATCTATCGCTCGACCAGCAGTTGTTCAACGACAGCTTCGGCCAGTTCGTGATCGTCACCAAAGACTTGCAAGCGCGCGAGCGCGTCAAGGCGCGCCTGGAAAGCGAATTCGCCGCCGCCGACGGACGTTGGTCGCAGTTGCGCGCGCGCGTGCTGCGGCTCGAAAACGGCCCGCCGGTCGGTTATCCGGTGCAGTTCCGCGTCATGGGCGAAGACTTGGACGCCTTGCGCACCCATGCCTATCAAGTTGCCAAAATCATGCGGCGGCATCCGAACTTGCAGGACGTCAATCTGGATTGGGACGAGAAGATCAAGAGTTTGCGCGTCGAAATCGATCAGTTCCGCGCCCGCGCGCTCGGCGTCACCAGTCAGGAGGTTGCGCAAACCTTGCAGGCGTGGCTGGTCGGCGCCGCCGTGACGCAGTTGCGCGAGGGCGATCAGTTGATCGATGTGGTGTGGCGCGCGGGCAGCGATGCGCGCACGCTGGATCGTTTGCCCGAACTCGATATCGTCGCTGCCACGGGTAAGCATGTGCCGCTGGCGCAAGTGGCGCGCCTGGTTCCGGTGCTCGAAGAGGGGATTATTTGGCGGCGCAATCGCTTGCCGACGATTACGGTGCGCGGCGATATCGTCGGCAAGATGCAAGCGCCGGTGATCGCCGCGCAGATCGACGCGCAATTGAAGGAGGCGCGCGCGGCATTGCCGCCGGGCTTCCGCATTGAGGTCGGCGGCGCGACCGAAGAGTCGGCCAAGGCCGAAGCGTCGATCAAGGCGGTGACGCCGTTGATGGCGGTTGCGGTGATCAGTTTGCTGATGATGCAATTGCAAAGCATCAGCCGCACCGTAATGGTGTTATTGACCGCGCCCTTGGGCTTGATCGGCGTGAGCTTGGCGCTGGCGATATTCCGCGTACCGTTCGGCTTCGTCGCCAATCTCGGCGTGATTGCGCTGATGGGGATGATCTTGCGCAATTCGGTGATACTCGTCGATCAGATCGAACAGGACGAGAAGGCGGGTAAGAGCCGCTGGGAGGCGATCGTCGGCTCGACCGTGCGCCGTTTCCGCCCTATCGTGCTGACGGCGGCGGCGGCGATTCTGGCAATGGCGCCGTTGATACCCCAAGTTTTCTGGGGGCCGATGGCCGTCGCCATCATGGGCGGACTGATCGTGGCGACCTTATTGACCTGTTTGTTCCTGCCCGCACTGTACGCGGCGTGGTTTAAGGTGCGCAAACCGCCGGTCGGCGCGGCTGCGGCAGCGTAAAATCGCGCTTTTCGTCACCGGCGTCACGATCTATATATTAGATCATGCTAATATTGGAGTTATTATGAACATCGAACAAGCCCGCTTTAATATGGTCGAGCAACAGATTCGCCCGTGGAATCTGGAGGATCAGGATGTGCTCAACCTGCTGTTTGTGGTGAAACGCGAGTCGTTTGCACCGACGAACTTGCGCGCTTTGGCCTTTGCCGACACCGAATTGCCGCTCGAAGGAGCGACCGATCGCGACTATCGCCCGGCGATGCTGGCGCCGCGGATGGAAGCGCGGATTTTGCAGGCGCTGGCGATGAAGCGGCGCGAGAAGGTGTTGGAAGTCGGCGCCGGCTCGGGCTATATGGCGGCCTTGCTCGCCGCGCATGCGGAGCGGGTATGGTCGATCGAGATCGATGCGGGTTTGGCCGAAGTGGCGCGCGCCAATCTGCGCCGCTCCGGGATAGAAAACGTCACGGTGGAAACCGGCAATGGCCTCGAAGGGCTGCCGACGCAGGCGCCGTTCGATGTCATCGTGCTTTCGGGCGCCGTCGCCGAAGTTCCTCACGTTTTATTGAGCCAGCTTAAATCCGGCGGACGCATGTTGGCTTTCGTCGGCGAGGCGCCGTCGATAGAGATGCAGTCGATAACGCGCGACGGCGATAAATATACGATTAAGAACTTGATGGAAACCGAGGTCGAACCGCTACGTCATGCCGGATCGACCGCGCGCTTCAGTTTTTGATGACGATGCGACACGACTGATTTGACTTCTTTTTGAGCGAGGCGATGAGCGCAATGAAAATTTTTGTTTCCTTGGTGCGCGCCGGTGCAGCGACGTTTTCCGTTGCGCTGTCGAGTGCGGCGCTATCGAGTTCGATTTGGGCAGCCGACTTGCTGTCGGCCTATCGCGACGCATTGGCTTACGATGCGCAGTACGCCGCCGCGCGCGCCGCGCTCGACGCCGGACGCGAAAAAATCCCGCAAGGCCGCGCGGGAATTTTGCCGACCATCGGCTTATCGGCCAATTCGACCTGGAACGACGCCGAAACGACGCGACGTGGCGCAGGCACGACGCCGAATGCCTATAACAGCAACGGCTGGACCGTGAGCCTCAGTCAGCCGGTGTTTCGTCGGCAAAACTGGATTGCTTACACCCAAGCGGAACTCGCCGCCGCGCAAGCCGAAACGCAATTCAACCTGGCGCGTCAGGATTTGGTTTTGCGCGTGTTTCAAGCCTATACCGACGTATTGCTCGCGCAAGAAGCGCTGGCAACGGCGCAAGCGCAAAAGGTCGCGATCGCCGAACAGCTCGAATCCGCCAAGCGCAATTTCGAAGTCGGCACATCGACGATCACCGACACCCATGAAGCGCAGTCGCGTTACGACTTGGTGACGGCGCAGGAAATCGCCGCGCAAAACGATCTAACCACCAAACAATTCGCCTTGCGCAATCTGATCGGCAAGGACGCGGATCGCTTGAAGGCGCTGAAAAGCGGCGCGCAATTCGGTCGCCCTCAGCCCGACGATATCGCCGCCTGGGCCGGCATGGCCGAATCGACCAATTTGAGCGTGCAAAGCTTGCAAATCGCCGCCGAAATTGCCGCTCAGGAAAGCGAACGACAGCGCGCCGGGCATTATCCGACTGTCGATCTTGTGGCCTCGCATGCGCGCAACGGCCAAAGCTACAGCAGCACGTTCGGCTCGGGCATCGACAGCAAAAGCACCGCGTTCGGCGTGCAAGTCAACCTGCCGCTGTTTGCGGGCGGCGCAACGTCCTCGCGCAGCCGCGAAACCGCCGCTTTGCGCGAAAAGGCCGGGCTGGATCTGGAAAACGGTCGCCGCAGCGCCGCCTTGGGCGCGCGTCAAGCTTATTTGGGATTGACCTCGGGCTTGGCGCAGATTAAAGCCTACGAGGCGGCGCAAGTCTCCTCGCAGTCGGCGCTCGACGCCAACAAGCTCGGCTACGATGTCGGCGTGCGCATCAATATCGACGTGCTGAACGCGCAAAGCCCGCTTTACGATACGCGCTACAAGCTGACCAAAGCGCGCCTCGATACTCTGGGCGCCTTGCTCAAGCTCAAAGCCGCCGCGGGTTCTTTGAGCGAAAACGATCTGGAAGCGCTGAATACGATGTTGGAGTGAGTGGGCGGCTGAATTGCGTAGTCAATTGGGATCGATCTGGCGTCCCTGCTGCAAGCCGTCGCGTCGGCGCCGACTTTTCCCGATCATTCATACATTTCATTCATCCTGACTATGAACCGACGAATTGCATCGATTGCGATTACCCTTGGGGTTGTGGTTTTATCCGCCTGCAAAAACTCGCCGCCGCCGACCGTCGAGGAAGTTCGTCCGGTGCATAGCCTGACGCTGCGCGCGGGCCAAAGTTCGCTCGGCGCACGCTATTCGGGCGAGGTGCGCGCGCGTTATGAAAGCCGCCTGTCGTTTCAGCTTTCGGGCCGCATCGTCGAGCGTAAGGTGGAACTCGGCAGCCATGTGAAGCGCGGGCAAGGGCTGATGCAGTTGGACGCGAGTACGCAGCGGTTCGGCGTCGACTCGGCGATGGCGCAACTGGAGGCTGCGCGGCATCGCGTCGAGCAAAGCCGCCTGGATTTGAGTCGCCACGAAGCCTTGGTCAAGGCGAATTTCATCTCGCGCAGCGTACTCGACCAGAAGCGTTTGGCGCTCGAAGAAACGCAGGCGCAACTTTCGGCGGCACAGTCGCAACTCGGCGTGGCGCGCGAACAGTTGGGCTATACCGAATTGCGTGCGGATCGCGACGGCGTGATTACGACGCTGGAGGTCGAGCGCGGTCAGGTGGTGGC
>DATETD010000220.1:0-10131 GCA_035283885.1 Rhodocyclaceae bacterium | reverse complement strand
ATTCAACTGCGCGAGGAAGAACGCGAATGGGAAGGCGCTGCCGAACGCTTGCTGCGCAACTTCGGCCTATCCTTGCTGGCGCCCGATATCCATTATGCCGCCGTAGCGGAATGGGTCGACCGCACTCAGCTTAAAGGCCGGCTGGTGTATTTCCGCGTGCGCGCCGCCGCGCGCGGCGAATTGCCCAGCTTGCACCGCGATTCCTTGGCGCGCAAGCTGTCGATCAAACCCGATGCCGATGTCTACGACTGGCTCGAGCGCGAACTGGCGCATCGTTTCGATGTCGCGTGTTGCGCCACCCAGGAACAATTCCGCCGCGAAACTCGCGCCATCACGCGCGCCGGCCAGATCAAGGCGCCGGGCGAACGGCATGAAAAAGACGACCGCCATCGACTCGACGACCGCAGCCGCTATGTGCTCGGCTGGACTAATGCCGAAAAAATCGCCGCGCTCGTCGCCAAGAGGCGGCAACTCGAAACTCGACTCGGCGAAATCGGCAGCCGCATCGCCACGCTTCAAGCCGAACAGCGCGCCGTCAAGCAACGCCTGGACGCCTTATCCAAACTCGACGAATACGGCGATTTCGACGAGCTTGACTGGCCTACGCTCGCCAAGGAAATCGCGCGGCTCGACGAGGAAAAGCGGCAACTCGAATCGGCGTCCGACCGGTTGAAAACCTTGAGCGAACGGCTGAACGCGCTCCTCGCCGAACAGCAGGCGAACGAACGCCAGCGCGAAGAATGGCGCGACAAACGTTCGAAAACAGAACAAAAACAAAGCGATGCCGAATCCTTGCAGCGATCGACGCAAGCGCTGCGCGACGATCCGGTCAACGCCGTACACGCCACGCATAGTCAGGCCTTGGACGCGCTGCGCGCCGAGGCCTTGGGCGAGCATCACCTGAACGTAGAGTCCTGCGGCAGCCGCGAACAAGCCTTGCGCACCTGGCTGAAAATCCGCATCGACAACGAAGACAAAAATCTCGCCCGACTGCGCGAGCGCATCGTCAAGGCGATGACCGAGTACCAAAGAGACTATAGCCTCGATACCCAGGACGTTGACGTCAGCATCGAAGCCGCGTCCGAATACGCCGATATGCTGCAACGTCTGCAAGCCGACGACTTGCCGCGTTTCGAAGCGCGCTTCAAGGAACTGCTCAACGAAAACACCATCCGCGAAGTCGCCAATTTCCAGTCGCAACTGGCGCGCGAACGCGAAACCATCAAGGAAAATATCGCCCGCATCAACGAATCGCTGACGCAAATCGACTACAACCCCGGTCGCTACATCGTCCTCGTCGCGCAAGCCACCCAGGATGCGGAGATCCGCGAGTTTCAGGCCGAGCTACGCGCCTGCACCGAAGGCGCGCTAACCGGCTCCGACGACGATCCCTACGCCGAAGCCAAATTCCTGCAAGTCAAACACATCATCGAACGCTTTCGCGGACGCGAAGGGCAAGCCGAACAGGATAGGCGCTGGAGCGCCAAAGTCACCGACGTGCGCAACGGCTTCGTCTTCGCCGCCAGCGAACGCTGGCGCGAAGATCACAGCGAGCATGAGCACTACTCGGATTCCGGCGGCAAGTCCGGCGGGCAGAAGGAAAAGCTCGCCTACACCATCCTCGCCGCGAGTCTGGCCTATCAATTCGGCCTCGAATGGGGCGCGGTGCGTTCGCGCTCGTTCCGCTTCGTCGTCATCGACGAAGCCTTCGGTCGCGGTTCGGACGAATCCGCACACTACGGCCTGCGACTGTTCGCGCAACTGAATCTGCAACTGCTGATCGTCACGCCGCTGCAAAAAATCCACATCATCGAACCCTTCGTTTCCAGCGTCGGCTTCGTCCAAAACGAAGAAGGCCGCGCCTCGAAACTGCGCAACCTGACGATAGAGGAATATCAGGCCGAGAAAGCCAAGGTCAAGGGGAGCGGCGAGTGACTCGCGCTGCGACCGGAATATGGTTTTGGCGTGTTTGCGCGACATTCGAATGTAACCCCATCAAGGAGAAAGTCCATGTTGAATAAGAACTTGTCGGTTCGTGAAAAAAACGACGCTGCAATCGAACGGAAATCTAATCGCATAAAAGATGCTATTTTCGAGCTGCCGGGAGACGAGCCGCTTTGGATATGGGCATACACCTGCCCCAAGAAGAACTGCGATTGCCGCGATGCCGTTATCTTAGTTTCGGATAAGGGCGTCGATAGATTGCTCGAAGGCATTGCAATATTCTGCAAGGAGCGGGCTGCCGGAACGTCTTATCCCGACTTGGCGCCAATGCTTGAGGAATACACCCCGTTTAACCTCGATATCGACTCTGTGGATATCGCCGACTTGGCTGGAAATTCACTGCAACTTGACCTGGCGCACCCTCGCATCGCCGCTCTAATCGACCGTATCGACGGCGAATTTCTCGATGCGATCGCCCGATTGTGGTTCATTCACAAAGGTTATCCGGATCAGCGGGAAATGGTGTTGCAGCTCCCATCGATCACGATACCTTCGTGGCGTCTCGGTAATTTGCTTGCCTACTGCGAAGTGTTCAAATGGGTTAGGATCGATCTCTATTTTCTCGAAGGCATTCCTCCGTTCGAAGCGATCGATCTTTACTGCATCGAGCCGAAGTGCGACTGCGCCGAAGTAAAGATTTTGTTCGAGCAACTGAACGATGGCGATCCCACCGCAGTAGGCACGGTCGATTTTCGCTTTTCCGGCGCCATCGAATTCCAGCCCGAGCCAGGACAGAAAGAATTTCTCGATCGCCTATGGGCCGCTTACCGAAAACGTCATCCCTCGTGCTTGAGTCGTTTGCAACAACGCTACGCCGACATGAAATACATGGGAAGCAAGACCACGAATTTGAACCTCAGTCCCAAGGTCGGTCGCAATGAGCCATGCCCTTGCGGCTCCGGTAAGAAATACAAGAAGTGCTGCGGCGCGAATCGATAAGCGCCTGCGTGAACTGGACCACGCACGCCGAACTACGCGCGCAAGTGCAAAAGCTGTGGGATAAAGGCGAGTTGCTGGCTGGCTTGATTGAAGGGAACGCCGGGTTTCCCAAGCGCCTGGCGCTCAAAGGGCCGAGTTCCGGCGAAATCGCCGATCACTTCGAGGCCGTGCACCATTGGATTGCCGATTTGAGCGCGCTACCGCATGGCCGGATCGAGATGCGCGAATTCCATCATCGCCTGTTCGGCAAAAACACATTGCCGGTCGCCGTGTGGCTGGACACGGCGGATGCGGCGCTGGCGTGGCTAGGCAAACGTCGCGACGCCGCGCGCTTCGCGACGCTGCTGGCCCAAACGCGCGCGCAACAACCGCAACTGCTGGCCTGGATCGCCAAGCGTCCGTTGCGCGCATTGGAACTCGACGCCGCATGGCAACGCTTGCTGCATATCGTCGCCTGGCTGCAAGACCATCCGCGCCCCGGCGTTTATCTGCGACAAGTGGATATTCCGGGCGTCGATAGCAAATTTATCGAAACCCATCGCGGCGTGCTGGCCGAATGGCTGGATCTGAGTCTGCCGGTCAGCGCCATCGACGCGTCGGCGAGCGGCGTCGGTCAATTCGCCGCGCGCTACGGTTTTCGCGACAAACCGTTACGTGTGCGCTTTCGCCTGCTCGACCCGCAGGCGTCGATACTGCCGGGTGGCGGTCTTCAGGATATCGGCATCGACGCCGACAGCTTTGCCCGGCTCGACCTTAAGCTTGCGCGCGTCATCGTCGTCGAGAACGAGATCAACTACCTGTCGCTGCCGCAGCTTACAAACAGCATGGCGATTTTCGGCGCAGGCTATGGTTTCGACATGCTTGCGCCCGCCGCCTGGCTCGCGCGTTGCACCATCGATTACTGGGGCGATATCGATACGCACGGCTTCGCCATTCTCGACCAGTTGCGCAGCCGTTACGCCCAGGTGCAGTCGTTCCTGATGGATCGCGCCACCTTGATGCAATTCGCTGCGCATTGGAGCGTCGAAGAGCGCCCGAGCTTACGCGACTTGCCGCGCCTCACGCCCGAAGAAAGCGCGCTCTATGACGATTTGCGCGATAACCGCCTAGGGAACCGAGTGCGGCTGGAGCAGGAACGAATCGGCTACCCCTGGCTGCTGTCGGCCTTGGCGCAACGCTAAGGCGCTATCCGTCTCGCCAGCGCCGACTTTTGCTGCGCCTAACAGCTTCGTCTGCATTCATTGGTTCGGCATCAATGCAAGGTGGCGGAGGCGATGGCGCCGACCCCGAGGCCGCAACATTTCTTGAATTTCTTGCCGCTGCCGCAAGGGCAAAGGTCGTTGCGGCCAATCTTGGCTTGGTCGCGTTTATATGGGGCGGCGGTCGCGCTGCCGAGCGCCGCTTGCCGCTTCGGCAACCAGTAGCGATATAGCGTCGCTACGCTGCCGGCAATCTGTTCGGATAATTGCTCGCGCAATTCCGGCGAATCGCTTGGCTCTTCTTCGTCCTCGTCGGTCGCTTCCTCGCACAAGAGATACAAGGGTTCCAGTGCGGCGGCGGTTGCGGGGTCGTCGAACGCCGCTTGCCATTCGGATTTGCGCAGTTCGACACCTTGCATAAACCCGACCGCCCATAGTTCGCCGTCCAGATATTCGCGTGGGTCGTCGCCGTAGCTGTAAGCGTCGAGCACCGGCTCGAAAGTGTCGGCATCGTCTTCCAACTCGACGACAATTCCGTTCATCTGTCGCAAAATCAGATTGACGATGCGCTGCATTTCTTCGACGGAGCCGAAGGTCGGCATGACGCCCGACGGTCCCCAGACCAGGGGCATCCATTCCTCTACCGGTATCTCGACCGGGCCGATGGCGATTGCGGTCAGAAAACCGTCCAAAGCGTCGAGCGGCATCGTTTCGTCGCCGACGGCGTCGGATTCGAGAAAATCGTCAAGCTCGGCGAACTCCTCTTCGGATAGCGGGAAATTCATAATGTCGGGCGAGTAGTTCATGGCCTTGGGCGCGCTTTATGGGGGGGCGAATCATAGCAGCCGAATCGCGTTCGGCTCAAGCCGCCGCGACTGTGTTGGGCCACGGGTTTACTCCGCGCAGAATGCTTCGATCAAACCCCGCACCCGCCCCATGGTCTGTTGCAGGATTTCTTCGATATGGTCGAAGCTGATGCCGTGCGCCGAATCGGCGCGGCCTGCGGCCCAGTTGGCGACGACGCAGATCGCGGCATACGGCAACTGCATTTCTCTCGCTAAACTCGCTTCGGGCATGCCGGTCATGCCGACGATGTCCGCACCGTCGCGTTGCAGTCGATTCACTTCGGCGGCGCTTTCCAAGCGCGGACCTTGCGTAGTGGCATACACTGCGCCGTCGATCACCGCCTCGTCGATCCGTCGCGCCGTCGCCAACAAGCGCGCGCGCAAGCCCGGATCGTAAGGTTCGGTAAAGTCGACATGCAGCACCACGCCGTTGCCGCCGTCGTGAAAGGTCATCTCGCGCCCCGAGGTGTAGTCGATAATCTGATCCGGCGCCACCAGCACGCCCGGCGCCATGTCCGCGCGGATGCCGCCGACCGAGGCCACCGAGACGACTTCCTTCGCGCCCAGGCTGTGCAGGGCGAAAATATTGGCGCGGTAATTCACGCGATGCGGCGGAATCGTATGCCCATGGCCATGTCGCGCGATGAACGCCACTTGGCGTCCGGCGATGCGTCCCAGCGTCACCGGCCCCGACGGCTCGCCATACGGCGTGCGCACCACTTCGCGATGCGACACGTCGAGACTTGCCAATTGATTGAAACCGCTGCCCCCAATGATACCCAACATAAAATTCCCCTGAAAATTCAACTACAAAGAACTCGACACGCCTTTTTGGTGCTATACTCGCGGGCTTTCCATTGCCCTCGCGACTATTTTTTCGCGACTATCCCCGCCTATGTCCCGCGCTCTCCGAAACATCGCCATTATCGCCCACGTTGACCATGGCAAGACCACCTTGGTCGACCAATTACTGCGTCAATCCGGCACGTTCGCCGCCCACCAGCAAATCGCCGAACGCGTCATGGATTCCAACGATTTGGAAAAAGAACGCGGCATCACCATCCTGTCCAAGAACTGCGCGATCGATTTCGAAGGCACGCATATCAATATCGTCGACACCCCCGGACACGCCGACTTCGGCGGCGAAGTCGAGCGCGTGCTGTCGATGGTCGACGGCGTGCTGCTGCTGGTCGATGCGGTCGAAGGCCCGATGCCGCAAACCCGTTTCGTGACGCGCAAGGCGCTGGCGCTCGGCCTCAAACCCATCGTCGTGATCAATAAAATCGACCGCCCCGGCGCGCGCCCGGACTGGGTAATCAATCACACTTTCGATCTGTTAGACAAACTCGGCGCGACCGAAGAGCAGCTCGACTTCCCGGTGGTCTTCGCCTCGGCATTGAACGGCTTCGCGATGCTCGATGCCGACAAGCCCGGCACGGATATGCGCCCGCTGTACGAGGCTATCATTAAGCATACGCCGCAGCCCGACGTCGATCCCGACAAACCGCTGCAACTGCAAATCTGCTCGCTCGACTACAACAGCTATGTCGGTCGTATCGGCATTGGCCGTATCAAGCAAGGCCGCCTCAAAACCGCACAAGAAGTGGCGGTGATGCTCGGCGACGAAGCCAAGGGCAAATCCAAAGTCGGTCAAATCATGATGTTCAAGGGTTTGGAGCGCGAGCAGGCCAGCGTCGCCGAAGCCGGCGACATCGTGCTGGTCACCGGCATCGAGAACGTCGGCATCGGCGTCACTTTATGCGATTTGGCGCAACCGGTCGGCTTGGCGCCGTTGGTGGTCGACGAACCGACCTTGACGATGAATTTCCAGGTCAACACCTCGCCGCTCGCCGGCAAGGAAGGCAAATTCGTCACCAGCCGCCAGATCCGCGAGCGCCTGCAAAAAGAGTTGTTATCCAACGTCGCCTTGCGCGTCGAAGACACCGACGACGCCGACGTTTTCCTGGTCTCGGGGCGCGGCGAATTGCATTTGACGATTCTGCTCGAAACCATGCGGCGCGAGGGTTATGAACTCGCGGTATCGCGCCCGCGCGTATTGTTCAAGGAAATCGATGGCGAAAAGTGCGAGCCGTATGAATTGCTGACCGTCGACGTCGAAGAAGACAACCAAGGCGGCGTAATGGAGGAACTCGGTCGCCGTCGCGGCGATTTGCAGAACATGGAGCCGGACGGCAAGGGGCGCGTGCGCATCGAATACCGCATTCCGGCGCGCGGCCTGATCGGCTTCCAAGGCGAGTTCCTGACCTTGACGCGCGGCACCGGTATGGCCAGCCATATTTTCGACGACTACGGCCCGATGGCCGGAACCATGGCCGAGCGCCGCAACGGCGTGCTGATTTCGCAAGACGACGGCGCCGCCGTGGCCTACGCCTTATGGAAGCTGCAAGATCGCGGTCGCATGTTCGTCAGCCCCGGCGATCCTTTGTACGAAGGCATCATCATCGGCATCCATAGCCGCGACAACGATTTGGTGGTGAATCCGATCAAGGGCAAACAGCTCACCAACGTGCGCGCCTCGGGCACCGACGAAGCGGTGCGTCTGACGCCGCCGATTCAGCTCACGCTCGAATCCGCGGTCGAGTTCATCGCCGACGACGAATTGGTCGAAATCACGCCGAAATCGATCCGTCTGCGCAAACGCCATCTCAAGGAGCACGAACGCAAACGCGCCAGCCGCGAAACGCGCGAATAAACCTCGAAACCTGTCCACGAAAAGCACGAAAGACACGAACAAAAACAAGAGGTGGCGCCGGAAAATCCATTCACCCCCGTCGGGTGAACGCCAATAGGCCGATAGATATTTGATTCTTTTCGTGCTTTTCGTGTCTTTCGTGGACGACTGCTTTTTCTAGGCTAAAAGGCGTCGGCTGCCGACCCTAAGCGTCATGGAGTTGGCAGCCGACGACAATTCGGGCAGACTGGCGAAAGTCGGCGCTGGCGGGACGGATCGGCCTATCGCTTACGACGTAAAACATCGTCTCCTTTTATTTCGCGCGGGAGTTTGCCATCGGCGCCGAGCACTTCGCCAACCGTCGGAAATTCCTGCGCTATACACTGCTCTGGCTGCCGTTGCTCGGGCAAAAGGCGCTGGCTGGCGAGCCAAGCGAAGGATTGCTGTCCCAGCCCGAGCGATTCGACTTGGCGTTGCCGGACACGCCCAAAACGATCGCCGTCGTTTATCCCGAACTACAGTCGCCGTATCGCGAAATTTTTGCGCGCATCGTCGCCGGCGTCAAATCCCAAAGCAAGGCGCGCGTCATCGCTTATCCACTCGAAAAAACCGTCGATATACGGAATTTGCCGTTTGATTTCAGGCGTCTAGAGGTGAAAGTCATCATTGCCCTTGGGAGGCAAGGGCTTAAAGCCGTCGCCGGGATCGGCAAGGAATTCGGCATCGTTGCGGGTGGCGTCGTCTCGATCGCGAATGCCGATGCGCTCGACTTCCCGGTCTTCAGCCTGACGCCCGATCCGGCCTTGTTATTCGGGCGAATCCACCGCCTGATGCCGGAAACCAAGCGCGTTTTCGTCGTGCACAATCCTCAGCATAGCGATTGGTTGATGCGCTTGGCGCGCGCAGCGGCGCATAAGCAAGGATTTGCTTTAATGGCGATCGAAGCGCCGAATTTGCAGACCGCCTCGCAAGCCTATCTCAAGCTATTTGCCGAAATGACGCCGCAGCGGGATGTACTCTGGTTGCTGCCGGATACGATCGTCTCGGAGGAGTCGATCATTCTGCCGCTGATTCTCGAAGAATCCTGGAACCGGAATTTGGCGGTGTTTTCGAGTAGTTTGGACCATGTGCGGCGCGGTGCGCTGTTCGCACTGTTCCCCGATGAAATCCCGCTCGGCAAACGACTTGCCTTGGCGGCGCAACGCTACGCCACCGTCGAAGCGGCGCTGCCCGGCATCATGCCGCTACGCGAAGTGCGCGGCGCAACCAATCTGCGCACCGCCAGACATCTCGGCCTCGGTCTCGATTTCGATCTGCGCACCGAAAACTTTGCGCAAAATTCCGATGTGTTCTTCCACTTGCCATGAACCTAGAAAAAGCAGTTGTCCACGAAATACACGAAAAGCACGAAAAGAATCAATTACATATCGGTCGCCTGACGCTCACTCGACGGGTGAATGGGTTTTTGGCGCAACCTATTGTTTTTGTTCGTGTCTTTCGTGATTTTCGTGGACAACAGAGGTTTTTAGGATGATACGGACACCCCGATGAAATCGCTCATGATCGCTTTTCGCAACAGCACCCTGGAGCGCCAATTGTCGTTGGCCATCGCCAGCGCCGTACTGTTGCTGGCGGTGCTTTCTTCGCTGGCTTCGTCATGGCAAGGCAGTCGGGAAATCCACAACACCATGCGCCAGCATGGAATTCGCATCGCCGAACGATTGGCCGTTCAATCGCGGTTGGCGCTGTTGACCAATTCGCCGGACAACGCCGCCGACGCGATTGCGGGTGCGTTGAATTTTCCCGACGTAATGCGCGTCGAGGTCCATCGCATCGATGGCTCGCCGTTGATTTCGCAGGGCGACTCCGCGTCCAACGCATTGATCGTACAATGCATACGCGAAGTTCGACAGCCCGAACTGGATGCGGAAGACAGCGAAATGTGGCATTTCGTCGCGCCGGTGAAAACCGCCGGCGCCCAATCGCCGTTTATGCCGGAAGAAACCGGTCGCGAAACGCTGGGTCATGTCCATGTAATCGCCGGTAAAAACTCCTTGCGCCGCGCCGTCCTCGGTTTGATCGTCGTCAATAGCGGCATTGCCTTGTTGTTCGGCGCGCTCTTCCTGCTGACGGTGCGCACTTTGACGCGCCGACTGACGCGCCCCTTGGCGCAACTGGCCGCCACCATGAGACGCTCCGAAACGGAGAAACCTGGCATCGCCGCCGATCTCTCGGCGCTCTCCGGCCCGCGCGATATCGCCGAAATGGCCCACGCCTTCAACCGGATGATCGTTGCGCTGGATCAACGCGAGCAGGCGATCAAACAGCAGCATGCGCATCTCCAGGAAGCGCAACGCATTGCCGGCCTCGGTAGTTGGGAATACGACTTCGCCACGCGCCGCGTGCGCTGTTCCGACGAGGTCTATCGACTGCTCGACGTGACGCCCGCCAG
>DATETD010000219.1:0-7004 GCA_035283885.1 Rhodocyclaceae bacterium | reverse complement strand
TACCAGGAAAAAAACAAAAAGGCGGTGCTGACCGGAGTCGTCGATAACCAACGCAGCGCCGTGCATTACTCGGGCGAGAACGACGCCACCCGCGCGCAAACCGAACGGATTCAAGTCGAAGGCCAGCTTGAAAATCAATCCAAATCGATCGACCATGCCGCAAAACTGGGCAATCGCGTCGTCGACGTCGCCGCAGACGCCGAAGCGCGCCGCCGTCAGCAAATGGAATATGAAGCAAGCCATCGCGCCGCCCAGGACGAAATGCGCATGCGCATGATCGAGGAGCAAAACCGACAGGCGCGGCTACGCCAAGCGGAACTCGAACAGCGCCGCGCCGTCGCCGAAGACATTCGCCGACAAGGCGAACAAAATCGCAAGCTGATCGTTCCCTAACGGCGATAAACGACGCGCCGCCGGCCAAAGCGGCGCAGCCGTCCCGCCAGCGCCGACTTTTCGCGCGCTGCGGTGCGAGCGCAGAGCAGCCGCTCTGCATCCTTCTGTATAATGCGTTTTTGGCACCAAGGAATCTATCATGCGATTACTCCAGAAGGCGCTGACGTTCGATGACGTCCTACTGGTTCCAGCGCGCTCGTCTATCCTTCCGCGCGACGTGAGCCTGGTCGCCCGCCTGACTCGCAATATCCAATTGAATTTGCCGCTGCTCTCGGCGGCGATGGATACGGTCACGGAGGCGCGCTTGGCCATCGTCATGGCGCAGGAAGGCGGCATCGGCATTCTCCATAAAAACCTTCCGCCGAAAGCGCAAGCGGCCGAAGTCGCCAAAGTCAAACGCTTCGAATCGGGCGTGCTCAAAGACCCGATCACCATTCCGCCGACCATGACGGTGCGCGAAGTGCTGGCGCTGACGCGCAGCCACCGCATTTCCGGTCTACCCGTGGTCGAAAACGGCGTGGTGGTCGGCATCGTCACCAACCGCGACTTGCGCTTCGAGACTTGCCTCGACCAAGCGGTCGGCGTCATCATGACGCCGCGCGAACGCTTGGTGACGGTCGGCGAAGGAACCGCCGTCGAAGAAGCTAAAGCCCTCATGCATAAACACCGTTTGGAGCGCGTGCTGGTCGTCAACGCCGACTTCGAGCTTTGTGGGCTGGTGACCGTCAAGGATATCCTTAAATCCAGCGAACACCCCAACGCCAGCAAAGACGAGCAAGGGCATTTGCGCGTCGGCGCGGCGATCGGCGTCGGCGAAGGCACCGAAGAGCGCGCCGAGTTGCTGGCCGAAGCCGGCGTGGATGTGATCGTCGTCGACACCGCGCACGGCCATTCCGAAGGCGTGCTCAAGCGCGTGGAGTGGGTCAAGAAACGCTTTCCGCATATCGAAGTCATCGGTGGCAATATAGCCACCGGCGGCGCCGCCAAAGCCTTGGTCGACCACGGCGCCGACGGCGTCAAAGTCGGCATCGGCCCCGGCTCGATCTGCACCACGCGCATCGTCGCCGGCGTCGGCGTGCCGCAGATCACCGCCATCGACAACGTCGCCACCGCACTCGCCAGCAGCGGCGTGCCGCTGATCGCCGACGGCGGCATCCGCTACTCGGGTGACATTTCCAAAGCCATCGCCGCCGGCGCGAATGCAGTCATGCTCGGCGGACTATTCGCTGGCACCGAAGAAGCCCCCGGCGAAACCGTGCTCTATCAAGGCCGCTCGTACAAAGCCTATCGCGGTATGGGCAGTCTGGGCGCGATGAAAGAAGGCGCGGCGGATCGCTACTTTCAGGAGTCCGACGCCAACGAAAAACTCGTGCCCGAAGGCATCGAAGGCCGTGTGCCTTACAAAGGCCCGGTCGGTGCGGTCATCCACCAATTGATAGGCGGACTGCGTGCGGCGATGGGCTATGTCGGCTGCGCCTCGATCGAAGACATGCGCGCGCGCGCCGAATTCGTCGAAATCACCGCCGCCGGCATTCGCGAGTCGCATGTGCATGATGTACAGATCACCAAGGAAGCGCCGAATTATCACGTCGATTGATTGCGCGAACTAGCCACGCACGGCGACGCGGAGCCTGCTCCGGGTCGCCGTTTGTTTTTATATCCACCGAATTTTCCACAAGTTATTTATCATGGCCCATCAAAAAATCCTGATCCTCGATTTCGGTTCTCAAGTCGCCCAACTGATCGCCCGCCGCGTGCGCGAGCAGCAGGTGTATTGCGAACTGCATCCCTACGACGTTTCGGAAGATTTCATCCGCCGATTCCAACCCGCAGGCGTCATTCTTTCGGGCGGCCCGAATTCGGTGTATGCCGAGGCCGAATGGAAAACGCCGGATGTCGTCTTCGCGCTCGGCGTGCCGGTGCTGGGGATTTGCTACGGCATGCAAACCATGGCGAGCCAATTGGGCGGCAAGGTCGAAAGCAGCGCGAAACGCGAATTCGGCTATGCCGAAATGCGCGCGCGCGGCCATTCCAAGCTGTTCGCCGGCATCCAGGATCGCAGCAATCACGAAGGCCACGGCCTGTTGGATGTATGGATGAGTCATGGCGACAAAGTCACCGAACTGCCGCCGGGCTTCAAACTCATCGGCAGCAACGACGCCACGCCGATCGCCGCGATGGCCGACGAGGCGCGCGGCTTCTATGCGGTACAATTCCATCCCGAAGTCACGCATACGCTTAAAGGCCGCGACATTCTGGCGCGCTTCGTGCGCGATATCTGCGGCTGTCGCGGCGACTGGACCATGCCCAACTATGTCGACGAAGCCGTCGCCAAGATCCGCGCCCAAGTCGGCAATCAGCAGGTGATTCTCGGTCTATCGGGCGGCGTCGACTCCAGCGTCGCCGCCGCCTTGATCCACCGCGCGATCGGCGATCAACTCACCTGCGTCTTCGTCGATAACGGTCTGTTGCGTCTCAACGAAGCGCAACAGGTGATGGAAACCTTCGCGCGCAATCTTGGTGTCAAGGTGATTCATGTCGATGCCGCTGCGCAGTTTTTGCAGCACCTGGCGGGCGTTGCCGATCCCGAACAGAAGCGCAAAATCATCGGGCGCGAATTCGTGCATATCTTCCAGGACGAAGCGCAAAAGCTCGCCGATGCGCAATGGCTGGCGCAAGGCACCATCTATCCCGATGTAATCGAATCCGCCGCCGCCGGCACGAAGAAGGCGCATACGATCAAGAGCCACCATAACGTCGGCGGCCTGCCCGAAACGCTGAAGCTCAAGTTGCTCGAACCCTTGCGCGAACTGTTCAAGGACGAAGTGCGCGAACTCGGCGTCACGCTCGGCTTACCTCATGCGATGGTCTATCGCCACCCCTTCCCCGGCCCCGGCCTCGGCGTGCGCATCCTCGGCGAAGTCAAACAGGAATTCGCCGACCTGCTGCGCCGCGCCGACGCGATCTTTATCGACGAACTCTACGCCGCCGATTGGTACGACAAAGTCAGCCAGGCCTTTGCCGTATTTCTGCCGGTCAAGAGCGTCGGCGTCATGGGCGACGGACGCACCTACGAATACGTGGTGGCCTTGCGCGCGGTGCAAACTTCGGACTTCATGACCGCTAAATGGGCGGAACTGCCGCACGAACTGCTGGGCCGCGTCAGCAACCGCATCATCAACGAAGTGCGCGGAATCAATCGCGTGGTTTATGACATATCCGGAAAGCCGCCAGCGACGATAGAGTGGGAATAAGCTAATCGTGCTAGCCGCCCTGCTACAGCAAATATCCCTTATGGATGATATCGCCGCCGTCTGGTTCATACTGTGCTGGGCGGGTTACGGCATGCTGTCCGAGCATGGCGGCTTGGCGAAGCGGGGTCTGGTCGGTTTGTCGCACGCCTATCGCGTCGCTTGGGCCAGAGCCATGTTGCAACGCGAAGTCCGCATCGTCGATTCGGCGCTGGTCGGCAATCTGATGGGCAGCGTCTCGTTTTACGCCAACACCAGCATCTATATCGTCGTCGGCTTGGTTACGGTGTTGAGCACCGTCGATAAGGCGATTGTCGTGGCGCAAACACTGCCGTTTGCGCTAACGGTAGGGCGTCAGCTTTGGGAAGTGAAACTGCTGTTGCTGCTCGGCATTTTCGTCTTTTCCTACTTCAAGTTCACCTGGTCTTTACGGCAGTTCAATCTGCTGTCGATCCTGATCGGCGCAGCGCCCATGCCCGGCGTTGCCGCAGCGGAAAGCGAGCGTTTCGCGCTCAAGTTGGCGGCGGTGAATACCTTGGCCGGCGACGAATTCAACCGCGGCATTCGCGCCTACTACTTCGGCCTAGCCGCATTGAGTTGGTTTTGGCAGCCGTGGGCGCTGATCGCCGCGACCACGCTGGTCGTGATCGTGCTGTACCGGCGCGACTTTGCTTCGCCGACGCTGATGGTGTTGCACGAATAGCCGCCGTCAATCGGCAGCGACCGCATCCAGTGTGCGGTAAAGGGAAGCATAAAGCCCGTTGCGTTCCAGCAATTCGGCATGACGGCCTTCTTCGCAGATTTTTCCTTTGTGCAAAACGAGAATCCGATCTGCATTTTCGATTGTACTGAGGCGGTGGGCGATCACTAAGGTGGTGCGATTGCGCATCAGCCGTTCGAGCGCCGCTTGCACCAGGCGCTCGGATTCGCTATCCAGCGCCGAGGTGGCCTCGTCGAGTAGCAGAATCGGCGCGTCCTTGAGAATCGCGCGCGCGATCGCCAGCCGCTGACGCTGGCCGCCCGACAGGCGCGAGCAGTTTTCGCCGATTACGGTGTCGAAACCCTGCGGCAATTGCTCGATAAACTCCAGCGCGTGTGCCGCCCGCGCCGCCTCTTTGATCGCCGCGATCTCCACGCGCGTGGCGTGGCGTGGCGCGCCGTAGGCGATATTCGCCGCGACGGTGTCGTCGAACAGAAAAATATCCTGACCGACATGAGCGATATTCGCGCGCAGGCTGGCGAGCGTCAGCGTAGCGAGCGGATGGCCGTCGATACGGATTTCGCCCGCATCGACCGGATAAAAGCGCGGCAGCAGATTCACCAACGACGATTTGCCGCCGCCGGACGGGCCGACCAAAGCCACCGTTTCGCCGGGGTTTATCGTCGCGCCGATATCGCACAAGGCGTCGCTTTCGGCTTTATCATAACGCAAGGTGATGTGGTCGAACTCGATCCTGCCTTGGGCGCGGCCCAGATCGACGGTTCCCTGATCCTCTTCGCAGGATTCGTCGAGCAGGCGAAACACACTCTCGGCGGCGGCCAGACCGCGTTGCAAGGGGGCATTGATATCCGCCAAATGCTTTAGCGGCGCGAGCAGCAGCAATAAGGTGGTGATGAACGAAACGAAGCCGCCGACCGTGGTCTCGTTGCCTAGCGATTGATGCAACGCGACATACACCACGATCGCCAAGCCGACCGAGGCCAGCAACTGCGTCACCGGCGCCACCGCTGCCGCCGCAATTGCCTGACGCATGCCGTAACCGCGCAAGGCATTGTTTATCTTGTAAAAACGCTGCTCGGCATGGGCTTCACCGCCGAAAATTTTCAGCACTTTTTGCCCTTTGATCGACTCGTGCAAGACCTGATTCATAATCGCCATGCCTTCTTGCGAGGCGCGCGACAGCCGTCGCAAACGTGCGCTGAACTGGCGCACGATCAGGGCGGTGAGCGGAATGATCGCCAAGCTGATCAAGGTCAGCTTCCAGTTGAGGTACAGCAGCCAACTCAATAAGCCGATCACCGCCAGGCTGTCGCGGATCAAAGTGGTCAAAGTCGAGGTCGCCGCCGCCGCTACGCCATTGACGTCATAGGCGATGCGAGTAATCGGCACGGCGGACGGATGCTGGTCGAAATAATCGATCGGCAAACGCAGCAGACGCTCGAACATCGATTGCCGCAGATCGGTAATCACGCGGTTCGACACCCACGACATGCCGTAGGACGAAAACAGGCTGAACACGCCGCGCAAGGCGAAAATGCCGACAATCGCCAAGGGCAGCCAGGTTAGCGATTCCACTTGCGTTTGGCCGAACCCTTGATCGAGCAAGGGCTTCATCAGCGCCGGAAACAACGGCTCGGTCGCCGCCGTCAGGGCGGTCGCCAACAAGGTGAGCGCAAAGCCGCGCCAATGCGGACGCACATGGCGAAGCAAACGAAGATAAAGGTCGCGGCTGGAGGTCACTGCGGCGTAGAAGTGGCAAAGCCCGGCAGTATACAGGCAGCCGTCGCATCGACTTCATGCCGCACCGCAGCGGCTAAAATTTCTTGACACACTCCCGCGAAAATCGATAGCATGGCTGAGAGAAGTTAGATGATATTTTTCCATAGCGGAGGGGTTATGAGGCTGATCGATAAGTTTCACGCGGGTTCGTATGCGGCGCCTGCCGCTTCACAGGTTGCCGTCGGTAGCCGCCGAGGCGCATGGCTACTGCTAACGCTCCTGGCGATTCCAAGCCTTAATTCGGCGGGGGCCGCCGCCCAGTCGAACCCTTCGGTTTCTTGCGTCGGCAATGGCGACTTCACGAAGTGCGCCACTCGGGACGCGGATAAGACTCCTCAATATATCCTCTATTCGGGATCGCCGAAATGGCCGGACTCGACCTATCGCTGGCACTACAACCCCACCGGTCAGCCGTCGGCGTTTACTACGGAGGGAATGGTCGAGCAACTCAAAAAAAATATGGCGAAATGGAGTACGGCTTGCGGCGTCCGTTTCGAATATTTAGGCATCACGCAAACGCCGCCGTCGCAGAACGATAAAACTAGTGTCATCGGCTGGGCTTACGCCAACGGCTACGACGGCTACGCGCGCTTCTGGTACGCCGACGGCTACGCCATTCACGATGCCGATATTATGCTGGACCCCAATCGCGTCACCGAATCCTATAAGATCGCCGGTTTGACGAATCATGAACTCGGCCACGCCATCGGCCTCGATCATTCCGACGTCAAATCCGGGATCATGTTTGCGGACCCCTACAATACCTACGAATATCAGGAAACCTTGAACGCCGACGATATCGCCGGCTGTGCCGCGCTGTACGGCGCGGCGGTTGCGACGACAACAACTACGACAACGAC
>DATETD010000218.1:0-8385 GCA_035283885.1 Rhodocyclaceae bacterium | reverse complement strand
GCGCAAAAGTCGGCGCTGGCGGGACGGCTCGTGCGGCAGGCGTATCGACCCATTTCGCCAAGTCGCCGCGACACGCTGCGCGCACGGGGGCGAAGTAAGCCGATGTTGCTGCGGCTGAGTGGGTAAGTTCAATTCATGATATGATGATCCGGTTATGCGCGTTCATTGGATTTCCATTGTCGCGGATTTTCTTCGGTTCACAATCGGGCGATTGACTATTTATGGATAAAGGTCTCGTACAGGTCGTCGACGATACGGCGATGATGCTGGCGATAGTCTCGGCAGCCTTGGAGGGGGATGGCTATCGAGTGCTGATGGCGAGCAACGGTGAGGAGGCGTTGATATCGACCGAGGCGCATCGACCGGACTTGATTTTGCTCGATATCCGTATGCCCGGCATGGATGGTTTCGAGGTGTTGCGGCGGCTGAAGGCGCGGGACGCGACGCGCAATATTCCGGTGATTATCCTCAGTTCGATCGATAAGACCCAGGAACGAGTCAAATGCTTGGCGCTGGGGGCGGTCGATTTTATTGCCAAGACATTCCAGCGCGAAGAGCTTGTGGCGCGGGTGCAGACCCATATCGAGTTAAGTCGGGCACGCGCGAGCCTCGAACGCCAAGCGAGCGAATTGCGTCAGGCCAACGAGCGCCTGAAGGTCGAGATCGGTTTGCGCGATATGATGGAGGGGCAATTGCGCAAGCTGGCCCAAGCCGTCGAGCAAAGCTCGGAAAGCATCCTCATCACCGATCTCGATTGCAGGATCGAATATGCGAATGCAACTTTTCTGCAGGTTACGGGCTATAGCTTAAATGAGGTCGTAGGACACACGACGAGTATTCTTCATTCCGGCAAGACGCCTCCGGAGACGTATGCGGCGTTATGGGAGGCGTTGAGTCAAGGGCAGTCATGGAAGGGCGAATTCGTCAATCTGCGCCGGGATGGGAGCGAATATATCGAATTTGCGATTATCACGCCCTTGCGCCAGCCGGATGGTCGAATTACGCACTATGTGGCGGTCAAGGAAGATATCACCGAGAAGAAGCGCATCGGACGCGAATTGGATCAGCACCGCCTGCATTTGGAAGAACTGGTCGCCAGCCGCACCGACGAGTTGTTGCACGCAAAGACGCAGGCCGAAGCGGCCAATCGGGCCAAGAGCGCCTTTCTCGCCAATATGAGCCACGAAATCCGCACGCCGATGAATGCGATTCTCGGTCTGACTCATCTGCTGCGGCGCGACGGTGCGACGCCGCAACAGGTGGCGCGGCTCGACAAGATCAACGGCGCCGGTCAGCATTTGCTGGCGATCATCAACGATATCCTCGATATCTCCAAGATCGAGGCCGGGCGGTTGGAGTTGGAGTGCGTCGACTTTCATATCGATATGGTGATCGATAATATCGCTTCGATTATCGGGCCGTCGGCGAAGAAGAAAGGTTTGCGTGTCGATGTGGATCGCGATGCGGCGCCGGTTTGGCTGCGCGGCGATCCGACCCGTTTGCGTCAAGCGTTGCTCAACTATGCCGGCAACGCCGTGAAGTTTACCGAGCAAGGCCGCATTGCCGTGCGCGTCAAAATGCTGGAGGACGCGGGGCAGACGGTGACTTTGCGCTTCGAGGTCGAGGATACGGGGATCGGCATCCCTGCCGACAAATCGGCGCGCTTGTTTCAGGCGTTCGAACAGGCCGACGTTTCGACGACGCGCCATTATGGCGGCACGGGCTTGGGGCTAGCGATCACGCGGCGGCTGGTGGAGTTGATGGAGGGCGAGGTCGGGGTCGTCAGTACGCCGGGAGCGGGCAGCATTTTCTGGTTTACGCTGAGTTTGCAACGCGGCCAGGCGCTTTTGCCTGCCGCAGCGACGATAGACGAGGCGGGCGCTCTGCGTCGGTTGCGCCAATATCATTACGGCGCGCCCGTGTTGCTGGCGGAGGACAATGAGCTGAATCGCGAAGTGGTGATGGAGTTGCTCAAAGGATCGGGCCTGGTGCTGGATATGGCCTATGACGGTCGTGAGGCGCTCGAAAAGGTGCAGGATAACGATTATCAGTTGATCCTTATGGACATCCAGATGCCCCATATGGATGGGCTGGAAGCGGCGTCGGCGATCCGCATGCTGTCGCGGCGCAACACCACGCCTATCCTGGCGTTGACCGCCAATGCGTTCGACGAAGACAAGCGCGCCTGTTACGAGGCGGGGATGAACGATTTCATCGCCAAGCCGGTCGAGCCGTATGCGCTTTACGCCGCACTGCTCAAGTGGTTGCCTAAATCGTATGCGCCGCTGCAGGCCGCGCCGGAGCCGGTCGAGGCCGTCGCGCCAGTCGAGACCGTTGCGCCGCCATCGTCGCATAGCGAGGAATGGCGCAGCCGCTTGGCGAATATTCCCGGATTCGATATCGAGCGCGGCATGAAGCTGGTGCGCGGCGATGCGACGAAGTATCGCCGAATGGTCAATCTGTTTATCGACAGTCATGCCGAAGACGCGACGCGGCTGGCCGACGAGTTTGCCGCCGGCGATTTGTCGGCGGTGAGAAAACGGGCGCATACCTTGAAAGGCTCGGCCGGCAATGTGGGGGCGAATTGGGTCTCGAATGCGGCCGATATGTTGCAGTCGTCCATCGCCAAACAGGCGTCCTTGGACGAGATCGACGATTATTGTTCCGCGCTGATTCTTGAACTGACGTCCTTGGTCGCCCAACTCCGTCAGGCCTTCGGTCGGGAATAGTCGTCCGGCCAGACGTTACGGGATTTCGTGCTACCTATTTTGCGTTGAGCAGCGCCTGTTCGCCTTCGATGGCGTCGGATTCCACCACGCGATGCAAAAAGTCGTAGCCGACGCGCCATTCCGAATTGTCGATACGGATGGTGACGGTTTTCTCGTTGAGGCGGACGACTTGGCCGCTACGCTGCCGATATTTGCGGTCGAGGAAGCCGACGATATCGCCGATCGCCACTTCGTTGCGGCTCAAGCCACGGCGCTCCTGTTCGCGGATTTGCGCATCGATGCCGTTGAGATTGACCGATGCGTATGGGGCGCGCCAGTGCTCGCCGGTGTCGATATCGGCGAGTTGCACGTCCTTACGCCCGAGTTCCAGAATTTTCGCCTGGCGCGCGCCGTTCAGTCGCGCATTGAAGTATTCGACCACTTGACCCACTTGCAATTGCGAGCGGATGGCGTCGTTCCAATGGGCTTGCTCCAGTACGCCGCTGATCGCGGCGCGCAGGCGATAGAGTTCGAAAGCCGAAGCTTGATTGAGTGTTTTGACAAGGTCGGAAAAGTTCATGGCGATCTGCGCAGGGGGACGGTGAGCTTTCATTTTAGGGGAACGACCTGCCTGTGAACAGTGTTAGGCGGCGACCGACGAGTTTACCATCGCGGCCAGCGCTTCTTGACGGCGTATGCCGGCAATCGCTCGCTAAAATACGCGACTCCTTCCCAGCGGAATTCCATCATGTCGGCACGTTTGCGTGAGATACCCTACAACTACACTTCCTTTTCGGATCGCGAAATCGCGATCCGTCTGCTCGGGGAGAATGCTTGGGCGACTTTGACCGAATTGCGCGGCGAGCGCGTCACCGGACGTTCTGCGCGCATGTTGTACGAGGTGCTCGGCGATATCTGGGTGGTGCGGCGCAATCCCTATCTCGAAGACGATTTGCTGGCGAATCGCACGCGACGCGATGCCTTGGTCGTCGCCTTGCGCCATCGCCTGCGCGAAATCGACAAACGACGCGAAGGCAATCCGCGCGTCGTCGACCTGTTGATGGCGGCGGAACAGGCGGTGCAATCCTTCGAGGCGTGGTTCGACGATACGCACGAACGCCGCAAACAGGCCTTGAAAGTGCTGGAAAAACATACGCGGCGCGACAATATCCGCACCGACGCCTTGGCGCGCGTCTCGCATGTCACCGACGCCACCGACTGGCGCGTCGAATATCCGTTTCTCGTATTGACGCCGGACGCCGAGGACGAGATCGCGCCCTTGGTGCGCGGTTGCATCGAACTCGGGCTGACGATTATTCCGCGCGGTGGCGGCACCGGTTACACCGGCGGCGCGGTGCCGCTCGACGCCTTGTCGGCGGTGATCAATACCGAGAAATTGATCGATCTGCGGGCGGTGCAGATGCAGCGTTTGCCGCAAACCGCACGCGATTACGCCACGATCTATACCGGCGCCGGCGTGGTCACGCGGCGCGTTATGGAGGCGGCCGAAAACGCGGGTTTTGTGTTCGCTTGCGATCCGACCTCGGCGGACGCCTCGTGCATCGGCGGCAATATCGCGATGAACGCCGGCGGCAAAAAGGCCGTGCTGTGGGGTACGGCGCTCGACAATCTCGCCTCGTGGCGCATGGTCACGCCCGACGGCTGCTGGCTCGATGTGGTGCGGCTGAATCATAATTTCGGCAAGATCCACGAGCAGCCGTTGGTGAGTTTCAAGCTGATCCGTTATGACGAGGATCGCAAACGCATTCTCAGCGAAGAACAGCTCGATATCCCCGGACGCAATTTTCGCAAGGAAGGCTTGGGCAAGGACGTGACCGATAAATTCCTCGCGGGTTTGCCCGGCGTGCAGAAGGAAGGCACGGATGGCCTGATTACCTCGGCGGTGTGGATTTTGCACAAGATGCCGCCGGTGACGCGCACCGTCTGTCTCGAATTCTTCGGCCAAGTGCGCGACGCCGTGCCGTCGATTGTGGAGATCAGCGAGTACTTCAAGAAACTCGGCGCTGGCGGGACGGAGGGTGGGAATGCGCCGCGTCTGGCCGGGTTGGAACATCTCGACGAGCGCTATGTGCGCGCGGTCGGCTACGCCACCAAGGCCCAGCGCCACGGGCGGCCCAAAATGGTGCTGATCGGCGATATCGTCGGTGAGGACGAAGGCCGCGTGATGGCCGCCGCTGCCGAAGTGGTGCGGCTTGCCAGACTGCGCGACGGCGAAGGCTTTATCGCCGTCAGCGCCGATGCGCGCAAGACCTTTTGGCTGGATCGCGCGCGCACGGCGGCGATCTCGCGCCATACCAACGCCTTCAAGATTAACGAGGACGTGGTGATTCCGCTGCCGCGCATGGGCGATTACTGCGACGGCATCGAGCGCATCAATATCGAACTATCGATCGCCAACAAGCTTGAACTGGTCGAGGAGCTCAGCCGTTTCCTGCAAGGCGATTTGCCGTTCAACGCCGACGACGCCACGCTCGATAAGGAAGAATTGCTCGGCGAACGCCGTCGGCGCGCCTTGGAGTTGCTGACCGAGGTCGGCGCGCGTTGGCGGGGATGGCTGGATGGCATCGATCGGCATTTTCCGGCGTTGCAGGATCGCAGTCTGCGCGTGTCGTGGAAGCGCGAACTCGAAGCGCCGTTGAACGTCGTGTTCGATGGCCCGGCCTTGCGCCCGATCATGCAGCGCATCGAGGCGATCCACCAAGAGGTGTTGCGCGGTCGCGTATTCGTCGCCTTGCATATGCACGCAGGCGACGGCAATGTGCATACCAATTTGCCGGTCAATTCCGACCATTACGCGATGTTGCAAACGGCGTATAAAACCGTCGAGCGCATTATGGCCTTGGCGCGCAGTCTCGGCGGTGTGATTTCGGGCGAACATGGAATCGGCATCACCAAGCTGGAATTTCTCGACGACGATCAGATTCGCCCGTTCCGCGCGTATAAGCAGAAGATCGACCCGCAAGGACGCTTCAATCGCGGCAAGTTGATGGCGCAAGGCGGGATGGAGAACGCCTATACGCCGTCGTTTTCGCTGCTCGGCGCCGAATCGCTCATCATGGAGCAGTCCGACATCGGCAAGATTTCGGACTCGATCAAGAACTGTCTGCGCTGCGGCAAATGCAAGCCGGTGTGCTCGACGCATATTCCGCGCGCTAATCTGCTGTACAGCCCGCGCAATAAAATCCTCGGCGCGTCCTTGCTGATTGAAGCCTTTCTTTACGAAGAGCAGACGCGGCGCGGCATCGGCTTGCAGCATTTCGACGAATTCGGCGACGTCGCCGACCATTGCAGCGTTTGCCATAAGTGCGTCAAGCCCTGCCCGGTGGATATCGACTTCGGCGACGTGTCGATCGCGATGCGCAACTTTCTGCGGCGCGCAGGCAAAAAGCCCTTCAATCCCGGCGCGGCGGCGGCGATGGCTTTCCTCAACGCCACCGATCCGCATGCGATCAAATTGATGCGCAGCGGCATGATCCAGGCCGGCTACGGCGCGCAACGCTTGGCGCACGGCCTAGTGCGCCACCTGCCGTCGGTGCGAGCGACAGTGCAGCATCCGTCCGCGACCTTGGGCCAGCCGACGCTGAAGCATCGCGTGATCCATCTGCTGAACAAACCGATGCCCGCGAGTTTGCCGCGCCGCACCGCGCGCGCCGAACTCGATCTCGAAGACAACACGCTGATTCCGGTGATCCGCGACCCGCGCCGCGCCGCCGAAGAATCCGAAGCGGTGTTCTACTTCCCCGGCTGCGGTTCGGAGCGGCTGTTCTCGCAAGTCGGCCTCGCGACTCAGGCGATGCTATGGCACGCGGGCGCGACCACGATATTGCCGCCGGGTTATCTGTGCTGCGGCTATCCGCAGACGTCGAGCGGTAACGAGGATCAGGGCCGGGCGATCACCACCGCGAATCGCGTGCTGTTCCATCGCGTGGCGAACACCTTGAATTATCTCGATATCAAGACGGTGGTGGTGTCTTGCGGCACCTGCATGGATCAGTTGCTCGACTATGAATTCGACAAGATTTTTCCTGGCTGTCGCTTGCTGGATATTCACGAATGGTTGATGGAGAAGGGCGTGCGTTTGCCGTCCGGCTCGAATGCGCAGACGCGTTATTTGTATCACGATCCTTGCCACACGCCGATCAAGCACTATGCCGGCATCAAGGTGGTGAATACGCTGATGGGGCAGGATGTCGAACTGAACGACCGCTGCTGCGGCGAATCCGGCACCTTGGCGGTGACGCGCCCGGATATTTCGACGCAGTTGCGTTTCCGTAAGCAAGAGGAAATCGTCAAGGCCGCAACGCGCGCGCGCGCCGATGCAAAAGTCGGCGCTGGCGGGACGGCTGCTGCGGATGCTGTGGCTGTTCCGGCGGTCAAAATCCTGACCTCGTGTCCATCGTGTCTGCAAGGGCTATCGCGTTACCGCGACGATGCGGCGATAGAGGCGGATTACGTCGTCGTCGAAATGGCGCGCACCTTGCATGGGGAGAATTGGCAGGACGACTATGTACGCGCGGCGCGCGCCGGGGGGGTGGAGCGGGTGTTGCTATAGCGGCGTCGGTATCGACAATTAGCTGCGCTCACTCAGTACGCGAACACCTCCATATCCACTTTGCGCGGCGCATGCCGCCCTTCATGCAGCAGTTGCCGAATACTTTCGGTAGCGACTGCGTCGAAGGTTTTTTCGCCGCATTGGACGCAGACGGTGGCCGGTATACGTTCGACGAGAACATAACGTCCGCCGACATGAAAAACTTCGTCGACTTCTTCGTTGCGGAACTCGCGATTGCCGCAGATTTCACATTTTGGCATGATTATTTCCTTCTTTCGACGAGGTTGACCCATTCTGCCGGGTCAGGTTCATAGAGTGTGACGATCTTCGTTTTGGGACTATCCGGTCGGGCCACTTGGATATGCAGCGGACGATTGGCGACAGTCAATCCAAGCAGTAGACAACTTGGGCCGTATTTGTCGCTAGGGTAGTCTTCGATGATGACGGCGCGGGCGCCGGCTTCGCGGATTTCGGCGTTGGCGATATTACGCTCCACGACCCGTTTTAAGGCATGCTGTGTGAACTCGAACTCGCCTGCCGCCAGTTGGGTTCGCAAGGTGGCAAGCGGTTTCATCTTCGGTTTTTCTCCTGAATGGTAAAAGGTCGTCTGTACGCGCCCGATTCATGGATTCTATAGCATCAATGTGGATTGCATGCCGGTGAGCGGGCGATCGCTTGCCTGCGACTATACTGCGAGCTAAGGAGGTTCGCTATGGCGACGCGTGCATTCGGTATGTTCCGTTACGGATATCGTGCGAGGTAAGCCCATCGTGTCGTCGCTGCGGCGCATAGCTTCGATGATAGCCGTGTTCGCCTGCATCGGCTGCGCGCCCCTTTCGTACTACGGGCAAGCCGTGGTCGGTCATTTCGATCTGATGGCGCGCGCAAAACCGATCGAGGAGCGCCTTGCCGAGAAGGATTTAGCGCCCGAGTTGCGCGCGCGTTTGGAGTCGGTGCTGGCGATTCGCGCATTCGCCAGCACGGAACTCGGTCTGCCGGATAACGGCAGCTATCGATCGTATGCCGATCTCCAACGCTCGCATGTCATCTGGAATGTCGTTGCAACGCCCGAGTTTTCGTTCAAGCCGCGCGAAAGTTGTTTCC
>DATETD010000217.1:0-3644 GCA_035283885.1 Rhodocyclaceae bacterium | reverse complement strand
CAAAACCGCGCGCGACGCCGAGATGCTGCGCATCCACCGGCAATTCCCCGAATACAGCCTCGATCGGCATAAAGGCTACGGCACGGCGCTGCATCTTGCCGCCTTGCGGAAATTCGGCGTCGCCGAATTCCATCGCAAGAGCTTCGCCCCCGTGCGCGCTTTGCTGTAAGCATGGCGAGCAGCGTCGTCCGCAGTGTCGTAATTGGCTCGCGCGATAACGCCGGATTCAAGGCTTTGCGCGCCCTGGTCGCCGATCCGCGCGAGCCGCGCCGACAGGGGCGCACGGTGGTCGATGGCGTGCATTTGGTCGAAACCTGTTTGCAACGCGGCGTCGCGATCCAGCACTTGCTGTTGAGCGAAAGCGGGCAAGACAAGCCTGAAATCCAGTCCTTGCTGCAACATTCAGCCGCTATCGATCGGCTGATCTTGAAAGACGGCTTGTTTCGCGAACTCTCGGGCGTGACCCATCCACTCGGGATCGCCGCGGTTATCGGCATTCCACCGTTTCCCGAGGACAATCCATCGGGCAATCTGTCGGGCGATGCCGTATTGCTGGATGCCGTACAGGACGCCGGCAATGTCGGCGCCATCTTGCGTAGCGCCGCCGCCGCAGGCGTAGGCACGGCCTATCTGGGAACCGGTTGCGCCGGCGCCTGGACGCCGCGCGTATTGCGCGCCGGACAGGGCGCACATTTTTCCTTGCAGATTCGCGAACACGCCGACTTGGCGGCGGTAGTGCAAGCGCATCCGGCCCGGTCGTCGATCGCCACCGTGGTGCGCGATGGCGTCAGCATCTATCGCCTCGATTTACGCCGCCCCGTGCTGTGGCTATTCGGCAACGAAGGCGCGGGAGTCAGCGATGCGTTGTTGGCGGCGATTACGCACCGCGCGACGATTCCTTTAGCGGCGACGACGGAATCCTTAAATGTCGCGGCGGCGGCGGCGGTATGCTTTTTCGAGGCGGTGCGGCAGCGAAGGGGGGAGGATGGGTTGTCGCCACGGTAATAACGTTGCAAACGCCGTCGACGCCGCGTATTCGGCGCTAGGTTTGACCTGCCTCGTGGCGAGGGCGTCGAGCGGAATATTCATTTCGCCATCGAATGGCGGTATTCCGCGCCGCGCCGGGGTCATATCGAGGCGCGAAACGTGTCGAACGAGATATCGAAAGAGGAAGGGTAGAAAGTCGGCGCTGACGAGACGGATGGGGTATGATGCGACACTTATGTTTGCAAAGTTTGTGTTGTCGATTGCCCGAGTATCATTGACATTACTGGGCTTCCTGCCGTCAGCCCAACCTTGCTCATTTTTTATGTTATTTGGGCGGTAGTCTGATCAGATTCTCAGTATCGGGCATTGAATTTAATCTATTTTTGAGGAAAAGATGGTTAAGGAACTAACTTGGCGCGAAGCAATCGATAAGGTACTGGGATCCACGGCTATGCCAATGCACTACAAGGCCATCTCTGAGAAAATTATCGCTGACAAATTGCGGGTCAGTTTGGGAGCTACTCCTGCTGCGACGGTTAACGCTCAAATTAGCGCGTCAATAAAGCTCCACAACGATAATTCACCTTACATCCGTGTTGGCAAGGGCACCTTTGCCTTATCAAAGGTTGGCCAGCTTCACGCACCATCCAACAAGGACAAGCTCACACCTGTCGTGGAGGAATCAGATGAATCTGAAGAGCAATACGACATTGTTTCGTCTTTCGGCATGTTTTGGCGTAGGGAAGCAATCCAATGGGGCGCAACTCCGAAACTCCTCGGAATGCAACAAATTGGCGCTACCCCCGTCGATTTTAATAAACAACTTGGTATCTATCTTCTATATGATGGACGAGAGGTCATCTACATAGGTCGCACAACAGATAGACCGCTTGGGAAGCGCTTATTTGAACATACCTTCGACCGTATGGCCGCACGTTGGGATCGCTTTTCATGGTTTGGACTTCTGCCGGTATCAGACACCGGACAGCTAGGCAGCCTCCCTGCTACTTATGAAGCAGCAAAGATGATTCCTGCCTTGGAAGCGATATTGATTGAGGCACTAGAACCTCGTCAGAACAGAAAGAGGGGCGATGATCTCTCAGCAGTTGAGTATATTCAACGGGAAGATCCAGAAATTAAAAAGAAAATGGTCAAGGCATCGATTGATGCAGCTCTCGAAAAAATGTAGGTTAATCTTGGGTTTTGAGTACGCGTAGGTTGCATGAGTATATGAGGTCGGAGTCGACTAATACATTCGGATATTCGCAATAAACCGAGCAAGGCGCCAAACCGCTACAGCGCCTTGCTGTACCGCGAACGCTGCCCCAGCTCAGCGTTTCAACTTAGCAAACGCCGCCGCCATCGCATTATTGACCGGGGGCGGCGCGGCTTGAGCGCGCCTAGCCGTCCCGTCAGCGCCGACTTTTGCGCCGCGCCTGGCTTCATGGCGCGGTGTGTCGGCGGATTTGGTGGGAATCTCATCGCCGAGGCGTAGCGTCAGCGCGATGCGTTTCCGCGCGACATCGACTTCGAGCACTTTGACTTTGACCACATCGCCGGCTTTGACGACTTCGTGCGGGTCTTTGACGAAGCGGTTGGACAGCGCCGAGACATGCGCCAAGCCGTCTTGATGCACGCCGATATCGATAAAGGCGCCGAAGTTGGTGACGTTGGTGACCACGCCTTCGAGCAGCATGCCGACTTGCAGGTCTTTGAGTTCTTCGACGCCGTCCTTGAAACTTGCGGTTTTGAACTCGGGGCGCGGGTCGCGACCGGGTTTTTCGAGTTCCTTGAGAATATCCTGCACCGTCGGCAGGCCGAAACGCTCGTCGGCATATTTGCGCGGGTCGAGCGCGCGTAAGGTGCGCGTATCGTCGATCAGTTCTTTGACGCCTTTTTTGATGTCGGCGAGGATTTTCTGCACCACCGGATAGGCTTCCGGATGCACCGCCGAGGCGTCGAGCGGGTCGTCGCCGTGGTTGATGCGCAGAAATCCTGCGGCGAGCACGAAGGTTTTTTCGCCGAGGCGCGGTACTTCGTGCAGTTGCTTGCGCGATTTGAACGCGCCGTGGGCGTCGCGGTAGCCGACGATATTGTTGGCGAGCGTGCTGTTCAGCCCGGAGATGCGCGTCAGCAAGGCCGCGCTGGCGGTATTGACGTCGACGCCGACCGAGTTCACGCAGTCTTCGACCACGGCGTCGAGTTGGCGCGCAAGGCGGCTTTGATTGACGTCGTGCTGATATTGGCCGACGCCGATCGATTTGGGATCGATTTTGACCAGTTCGGCCAGCGGGTCTTGCAAGCGTCGTGCGATCGACACCGCGCCGCGTAGCGAGACGTCGAGCTGCGGGAATTCTTTGGCGGCGAGTTCCGAGGCGGAATACACCGAGGCGCCGGCTTCGGAGACGACGATTTTGGTCAGCTTGAATTCGGGATGGCGGCGCATCAGTTCGGCGGCGAGCTTGTCGGTTTCGCGGCTGGCGGTGCCGTTGCCGATGCTGATCAGTTCGACGCCATGCTTCTGCGCCAGATGGCGCAAGGTGGCGAGCGCGCCTTCCCAGTCGCGGCGCGGTTCGTGCGGGTAAATGGTGGCGGTATCGACCAGCTTGCCGGTGCGATCGACCACGGCGACTTTGACGCCGGTGCGGATGCCGGGG
>DATETD010000216.1:0-9165 GCA_035283885.1 Rhodocyclaceae bacterium | reverse complement strand
CATCAATGAAAGCTTGCGCCCGTATTATCAGACGCGCATCGCCACCTTGGGGCGCAAGGGGCTGGAATTGGCGCGAATGGCGCCGCAGCCCGATTTGGTGCTGCTGGATGTCGAACTGCCCGATATGCAAGGCTACGAGGTTTGCGCTTTGCTCAAACAGGATGCGCAAACGGCGGCGATTCCGGTGATTTTTCTATCGAGCCATACCGATGTCGGCGATATCACGCGCGGGTTGGAATACGGCGCGGTCGACTATGTCGCCAAGCCGGTAGCGCCGCCGATTTTGCTGGCGCGCGTGCAGACGCATTTACGCCTGCGCGACGCCAACGAGATGCTGCGCAACCAGAACGCCCATCTCGAATCCATGGTCGGCCTGCGCACGCGCGATCTCGAAGCGCGCACGCTGGAGTTGCAGCGTAGCCAGGCATTGACCATCGTCGCGCTGGGATCGATCGCCGAGACGCGCGACAACGAAACCGGAAATCATATTCACCGCACCAGCGCCTATGTCGAACTGCTGGCGCGCCGTTTGGCGCCGATGGCGCGCTTTCGCAGCACCGTCAGCATGGCCGAATGGGAAATGATCTGGAAATCCGCGCCGTTGCACGATATCGGCAAGGTCGGCATCCCCGATCATATTCTGCTCAAACCCGGCAAATTGACGGCGGAAGAATTCGAGATCATGAAACGGCATACTACGTTAGGGAAAAATGCGATTCGCGCCGCCGAGATGCGCGTCAGCACCGAAGGCTCGTTTTTGCATGTCGCCTCGGAAATCGCCTTGTCGCATCACGAACGCTGGGACGGCAGCGGTTACCCGGAGGGCTTGCGCGGCGAATCGATCCCGCTGTCGGCGCGCTTGATGGCGGTGGCGGATGTGTACGATGCCCTGATTTCGCGGCGCGTGTATAAGGCCGCAATGCCCCACAGCACGGCGGTGGATATCATCCGCGCGGGGCGCGGCAATCATTTCGATCCGATGCTGGTGGATATTTTTCTCGAAATGGCGAGTGAGTTTCTCGATATCGCCACCCGCTTCAGCGACGAAGACAGTCAGGATAAATAATAATGGACGATGCTTTTTTGGTATTCGTCGTCGATGACGACGAGATTATTCTCGATATTTTAAGCACCATACTCGAATCGATTTGCAAGGTCGAAACCTTCGACAGCGTCGAGGCTTGCGCGCCGCGGCTCGAAGCAGTCAAACCGCAGATGTTTTTGCTCGACGTCAGTCTGCCGGGACTGAACGGCTACGAATTTTGTCGGCAGATCAAAGACGATCCTGCGCTGAGTGCTATTCCAGTCACGTTTATTTCGAGCAACGATACGATAGAGGCGCGCTTGCAGGGGTACGATGCAGGCGGCGAGGACTTTATCGTCAAGCCGTTCGAGCCGGAGGAAGTGCTGCGCAAAGTGCGGGTGGCGCAGCAGATCGTGCAAAATCAGCGCGCGCTGGCCGAGCAAGCCGAAGCGGCGGAGCAGTTGTCCTCGCTGGCCTTGGCGAGTATGGACGAGTCCGGCATCGTGTTGCAATTCATGAGCAAACTGATCGGCTGGGGCAACGAAGAGGAAATCGCCGCCGGATTGCTGGAACTGATGCAACGCTATGGGCTGGCCGGTGTGGTGCAGACGCGCGTTGCGCAGCGCGCGCTGACCTTGAGCGCGGCGGGAACCAATCTGCCGCTCGAAACCTCGGTGATGAATCATGTGCGCGGCATGGATCGCATCTTCGAATTCGGCAATCGCAGCGTGCATAATTTCGAGCGCGTGACGCTGATGGTGAGCAATATGCCGGTGCACGATCCGGAGTTTTGCGGGCGCGTGCGCGACAATCTGTCGGTGGCGGCGCAAGGCGCCGACTCGCGCTTGAGCGCCATCGAAACCGAGGAGGACAATCATCGCAATCGGAGTGTCATTCTGGAAGCCTTGGGCAGCGTGCGCGAAGCGATCGACGCCTTGCAGCAAGGCTACGACATGGATCGGCTCGCGAGTTCCGAACTGATGCTGGAGCTCGATCAGAGTCTGGCTAACTCCTTTGTGCACCTCGGTCTGACCACGCACCAGGAACGTTGCCTGGAAGAATTGGTCGGCGAATTCATGCACCGCCTCGCGGCGCTGATGGATCGCGGCGAAGAAGCGCACGACGCCTTGCGGCGTCTGGGCGAACGCTTGGCGCAATTGAATTAGCGCCTAGCCCTATTTGTCGTGCGTTCCCAGACAACCGTTCATCCTGGAAAAAGCAGTTGTCCGCAGATTACGCAGATTTCCTCTGATAAAACAACGACTAAGAGTTTGCTTTGAAAAATCTGCGAACATCTGCGTCATCTGCGGATTCTAGGTTCATGGATTCAACCCATGCCGCCAAGGCAGAGGTATTTGATTTGCAGATATTCGGCTATGCCATGCGACGAGCCTTCGCGCCCGATGCCGGATTGTTTGACGCCGCCGAACGGGGCGACTTCGTGCGAGACGATGCCTTCGTTGATCCCGACCATGCCGTATTCGAGGCGTTCGGCGACGCGCCAAGCGCGTGCGATGTCTCGGGTATAGAGGTAGCTCGCCAGCCCATACGGCGTGTCGTTGGCGAGCGCTATCGCCTCGTCTTCGCGCTCGAAGCGCAGCAGCGCCGCGACCGGGCCGAAGATTTCTTCTTGCGCCACCGCCATGCTCGGCATGACGTCGGTCAATACGGTGGGCGCATAAAAATTGCCGCCGAGCGCATGCGGCGCGCCGCCGACGGCGATGCGCGCGCCGGCGTCGACGGCGTGGCGCACCAAGCGGTCGACTTTTTGCCGGGCGGCAGCATTGATCAGTGGGCCGATCTGCGTATCGGCGGCGCTGCCCGGCCCGACGCGCAGCGCGGCGACGGCGGCGCTCAGACGGCGCGCGAATTCGTCGTAGATACCGGCTTGCACCAATAAGCGGTTGCTGCACACGCAGGTTTGGCCCGCATTGCGGAATTTGGACGCCATCGCGCCGCGCAGCGCCGCATCGAGATCGGCGTCGTCGAAGACGATGAACGGTGCATTGCCGCCGAGTTCGAGCGAGACGCGCTTGACGGTCGCGGCGCATTGCGCCATCAGCGTTTTGCCGACAGCGGTCGAGCCGGTGAACGACAGTTTGCGCACCGTCGGATTCGTCGTCAATTCCGCGCCGACCACGGCGGGGCGCGCGGTGGTGACGACATTGACTACGCCCGCCGGAATCCCCGCACGCTCGGCGAGCCAGGCCAGCGCCAGCGCGCACAGCGGCGTCGCTTCCGCCGGTTTGACCACGACGCTGCAACCGGCGGCGAGCGCGGGCGCAAGTTTGCGCGTAATCATCGCCAGCGGGAAATTCCACGGCGTAATCGCGGCGACGACGCCGACGGGCTGCTTGAGCGTCAGCATGCGTTTGTCGGCGGCGGGCGAGGGAATGGTT
The DNA here is from genome assembly GCA_035283885.1 of Rhodocyclaceae bacterium. Lineage (GTDB taxonomy): Bacteria > Pseudomonadota > Gammaproteobacteria > Burkholderiales > Rhodocyclaceae > DATETD01. The sequence goes on along the minus strand of DATETD010000216.1, from coordinate 5,742 downwards.
TCGCCATAGGCGCGTTTGCCTTCCTCGGCGAACCAGTCGACGAACGACGCGCCGTAAGCGACTTCGCCGCGCGCTTCGGCCAGCGGCTTGCCCTGTTCGCGCGTCATCAGCAGCGCCAAATCGTCTTGGTTGGCGAGTATCGATTCATACCAACGGCGTAGCAGTGCGCCGCGCTCCTTGGCGGTTTTGGCGCGCCACATGGGCCAGGCGGCGGCAGCGGCGGCGATGGCGCGCCGGGTTTCCGCAGTGCCCATATCGGGTACGGCGGCAAGGATTTCGCCGTTCGCCGGATCGACGACGGCATGAGTCGCGCCGCTGTCGGCGTCCAACCACACGCCGTCGATATAGGCCGAGCGACGCAGCAACGAAGGGTCGAGAAGCGAGATTGTCATGATCGATCAAACCAAGAGAGTGGATAACACGGCGCGCGTGGCCTCGGGCATCGCGACCGACTGGTTGCTGCGCCGATCCACATACACATGGACGAAATGCCCGGCGGCGGCTACGGTATCCTCGTCGTTGCGGAACAGACCGACCTCATAACGCACGCTGGAGTGGCCCAGTCGCGCGACGCGAATGCCGGCATGCACCAAATCGGGAAACGCCAGCGGCTGAAAATAACTGCACGAAGTTTCGACCACGAAGCCGACCACCTCGCCCCGATGAATATCGAGCACGCCGCGCTCGATCAAAAAATGATTCACCGCCGTATCGAAGTAGCTGTAGTAATGCACATTATTGACATGACCGTAGATGTCGTTATCCATCCAGCGTGTCGGAATAGTCAAGAAATGCCGGAAATCGGCGCGGGTGAGGTGGCGGTTGCTCATGATGGGTTACTCCCGGAATAGATGTTAATAAGCCGCTCGATAAATCGCCAAGGCGTCGTCGTAGGCGAGTTCGCGCGGGTTGTTGACCAATAGGCGTTGCACTTTCATTGCATCGCGCGCCAGTTCGGGCAGGTCGGCTGCTGCGACGCCGGCATCGCGTAGGCGTTGTGCGTAGGGCATGGCGGCGATGCGTTCGCGTAGTGCGGCGATCAAGGCGTCCGCCGCCGCCGCGTCGTCGCGGAACGATGCGCCCAGGATGGCGCGACCCAATTCGGCATAGGGGCGAAGCGCGTGCGAGCGGTTGAATTCCATTACCGGCAGCAGCAGCAGCGAATTCGCCAGGCCGTGCGGCAAGCCATAGTGTCCGCCGAGCGGATAGGCCAGCGCATGCACCGCCGCGACCGGCGCATTGGCGAAGGCGACGCCGGCCAGGTGCGAGCCGATCAACATATTTTCGCGCGCCGGCAGATCGTCGCCGCATGCGACCGCGCGCGGCAGATTCGCATACAACAATTGCAAGGCCGCGAGCGCCAAGGCGTCGGACGGCGGATTCTTTTTCAGGCGCGAGGTATAGGCCTCGATCGCATGCACCATTGCATCGACGCCGGTCATCGCGGTAATTGGCGGCGGCAAGCCCAGCGTGAGGCGCGCGTCGAGCAGCGCGATATCCGGCAGCAGCAACGGCGAGACGATGCCCTTTTTTTCGTGCGTCGGCGTGGTCAAAATCGATATCGGCGTCGCTTCCGAGCCGGTGCCGGCGGTGGTCGGGACTTGAATCAACGGCCAGCGCCGCCCCTGCGCCAAGCCGACGCCATAGATCGACGCCAAGGATTGCGGCGTGCGCGCCAACAGCGCCACCAGCTTGGCGGTGTCGAGCGAGCTGCCGCCGCCTAAACCGATCACGCCATCGACCCGAGCGGCCAGCGCCGCATCCACCGCCGCTTGCACATTCGCCTCGGGCGGGTCGGGCAGCACCTCCGAATAGACGGTGACCTGCAAGCCCGCCGCTTCGAGCGCGTGCAGAGCCTCGCCCAGCACGCCGGCGCGGATCAAGCCGCGGTCGGTGACGACCAGCGCGCGCGTCATTCCCAACGCTAGGGCCAGTTCCCCCAAACGCCGCACGCCGCCGCATTCGCAGACGATTTTCGGTACGGTTTCGAAGATAAAGTCGGACATGATTTTCTCGGAGTCGGTTGATTTTAGAAAAAGCAGTTGTCCACGAAAAACACGAAAATGATCGAAGTATAAGTTTCATCGTATGCTAATATAATGGAAACGATTTTCGGTTATACATCGTGCTTTTGTTCGTGTTTTTCGTGTCTTTCGTGGACAAAACAAAAGAAGTTTTTAGCTTCAGCCGGGATGCAAAGCTTGGCGCAAGGCCTGCGCCGCCTGCGCTACAGCACGATTCGCCGTCGGAATCGCGCCGCCCAATGTGAAAAAGTTATGCACCATGCCGGGATATTCGACGCGTTCGACGGCGACGCCCTCAGCCTTAAGCCGTTCGCCATAGGCCAGCCCATCGTCGCGCAACGGGTCGTGGCTGGCGGCGACGATCAAGGTCGGCGGCAAGCCCGCCAGCGACGGCGCCAACAACGGCGAAACGCGCCAATCGAGGCAATCGCTTTCTTCTCGCAAGTAATTCGCGCGGAAATACAACAGCAAGTCGCGCGTCAATACATAGCCGTCGGCGAATTGAAAATGCGCGGCGCTGTTGCAACGCTTATCGACATCGGGATACACCAGCAACTGAAACGCCAAGCTCGGCCCGCCCGCGTCGCGACAGCGCAAGGCGGCGACCGTGGCAAGATTGCCGCCCGCCGAATCGCCGCCGACCGCAAGGCGCGCAGCGTCGATGTTCAACGCTTTCGCCTGCGTCGCGAACCAGCACAGCGCGAAGAAAGCGTCGTCGGTCGCCGCCGGAAATTTATGCTCGGGCGCTTGACGATAGCCTATCGCCGCCACCGCGCAGCCCGATAACTGCGCAAGCTCGCGGCAGACCGCGTCGAAACCCGCGAGGCTGCCGACCGTCCAGCCGCCGCCGTGAAACCAGCATAAAAGCGGCAATTTCGCATCGTCGGCGACGCCCTGTGGGCGGTAGCAGCGAAAGCGCAAGGGGCCGCCGTCGGCCTCGCTACGTTCCATCCGCGCTTCGCGCATCGTCGCGGCGGAGGTCAATGCCGGCGAGAACTCGATCAGCATTTTCTCTTGCGAACGGCGTTGCAGCGACAAGGGCAGCGCGTAAAATGGCGGCGCGTCGGGACGGGTCAGCCGCGCGATAAACGCCGCCGACTCGGGATGGAGCGGAGGCGTTGGTGGAAACTGCGTCGTCACGATCGTCTCCGCTTAAACCGTCGCCGCCAGCAGCCGCTCGCGCATGTCGTCGGCAATGCGTTGCGCGCTTGCGGCCTCGATCTTGCCGGCGTCGTAGCCGAGATTGCAGATCAGTCGGTCGCGATAGGTGCTGACGGCATTGAATACCGTCTGATACGGCATCGGGCATAAGGCGAAAGAAATCGCCTCGACCGCCGGATCGAAATCCAGCGGCGGTACGGCGCCGATATTGCTGACCATGCTGTTTTGCCACAGCGACAACAGCGTTTTAGTAAACCGCGGCAGGCGATCCTGGACGTAAGGCTGCTCCTCCAAACCATACATGCTGAAGAATAAATGACCTTCGCCGCGCGCCAACTGTCGCCGCGTTTGCGCAACGATCTCGCGCGCCAAGGCCCATAAATCGGTGGCCGCGTCGAGCACAAAGGCGGCGGAAATCAGACTGACATACAAACCGGTCGGCGTCGCCGGCTGGACCGGCTCTAAGTGCGGGCGCATATCGACCGGGCACGACAGAAACATCGTCGCCGACTCGGCGGACGCTTGCAGCCGATATTGCGCCATCAACTGCGCCGCGCACAGCGCGCCATGCACGCTGGTCGAATTTTTACGACATAAAGACAACAGCGTGCGCGTCGTCGCGGGCGGCAATTCGAAACGGATAATACGCGGCGTGCGCCGCTCCGATGGCGCGGTGTTCGGCATCCATGGCAATCGACTTAAACGTCCATGGCGTTTATAGTCGTTCGTCAATGCCTCCATCGTTGCCTCGGCAGTCTCTTCATGCTCCTGCCAATTGAACTTGGCCGGAAACGCCTGGTACATCGGCGGCAGCAAAGTCGGCGCAGCGGGACTGAGATCTGTGCTCGGCAGCGCGATAAGTTCCAGCAAACGCCGCAACAGTTCGGCCCCCGAGCGACCGTCGCCGATCGCATGATGAAAGCACAAGGCGAGCGCCGAGCGTTCGGACTGTTCCCATTGCAAATACAGACAACGCATCAAAGGCGCGACCTCGGCGGCGAACGGTCGCGCCAATTCGGCTTCGATAGTCTCCAGCCCATCGTCGGTGACGCTGCGGTATTCCAATTCGATAACGGCGTCCGGCGCGGCGGCGAAACACAGGCCGTCGCTGTCGTTCCAGACGATGTTGACGTTCAGCAGCGCGTTCTCGCGCTGCAAGCACGCCAGCGCGCGGCGAATCCGCTCCGGTTCCAGCCGCGCCGCGCGCTCGGCGATCAATACGAAATTCATACACGAAACGCGATCCGCCATAAAGAAAAACGCTTCGCCGGGATCGAGATGACGCACGATAGTCGGGGTATTCATGATGGCTTCTTTCGCGGCAAGTGGGTTCGAACGAACGACAGGCATGCAGTGTAAGCCGGTTTGCGCCGCCGCACTTGACCGCCGCCGCCAAACTATTGTCCGCCGACGACAATGGGGAAAATTGCGGCGTCAGGGTGCGGTTGGCTGCGGTCGAGTTCGTCGAACTTGGGCCGTCGCGATTCCGAAAGTTACGCGGGGCGGTAAGTTGCGGTATATTGCCTTAGCGTATTTGGCGCGACCGATAAAAGTCGGCGCTGGCGAGACGGATAGGCGGGCGCAAATAGAGGGAGCATAAGCATGGGGAATCAATGCTGGAGCGGTGTCGTAAGTCGAGCGCCCCGATTCCTCTACCGCAGGCGCGGTAGTCAAAAATGAGTTACTATTTCCGTTCGTTCAGGGTTTAATTTGTAAACTTTTTTCATCATCGTTCACTTGCACCGGCAAATATATTACTGCATGTGAATCAATGTGTTAAGCGATCATGTCTAATTATTTGGAGATGCCATCATGTGCATGAATAGAGATCGAAGGGTAGAACCAACATTTCACGGCTTGATCTGCTCGCTCATTTTTTTCCTTACTCAGGTAGCAAGGACAATGTTTTTCTTTGTCTTATCATCAGTGGAGTCTTTGAGTAATTTGAATCAAAACTTAAGAAACTCTACTGCTAGGTGCAAGTTTTTACATTTTTTAGTAAAACGAACACTAAGTATGTACTTAGTGTTCTGTGTATCTGCATATGCTGCATCTCAACTCCCCGCGCCGACTATCGCCCTGAGCAGTACGACGAACAGCATTACCGCTAATTGGTCATGGTCTGGCAATAGCGCCGGCGTCAGCGCGATTGCGCTGAATATTCGCGACCTGAACACCGGAGCCATCGTCTCGGGCTATCCGGTGACTGTGACGAAATCGACCAGCAGCTATACCTTCAACGGACTGACGCCGGCGCATAACCATCGTATTTCGGTCGAATACACGGCAGCCAATAGCAACTATCTTTCCGGCGGTGCAACGAAGGAAATATCGACCCAGCCGCCCGTCGTGCAACTCCCCGCGCCGACCATCGCCCTGAGCAGCACGACGAACAGCGTTATCGCCAATTGGTCATGGAGCGGGGATAGCGCCGGCGTCAGCGCAATTGAGCTGAATATTCGCGACCTGAACACCGGAGCCATCGTCTCGGGCTATCCGGTGACTGTGACGAAATCGACCAGCAGCTATACCTTCAACGGACTGACGCCGGCGCATA